>JAVCCU010000010.1 GCA_030765335.1 Candidatus Kaelpia aquatica
TGGCTACCCCGCCTGGACTCGAACCAAGAACAATTGAACCAGAATCAATCGTGTTACCATTACACCACGGGGTAATATTATTTTAGAAAGACATATTATAAGAAATTTTCAATTCGGGCAAGAACTTCTTCACGCCCTAAAATCTCCATAAGTTCAAATAGAGGCGGAGATATCTCATTACCTGTTAAGATAACTCTTAAAGGATGGATTACCTCTTTTGCTTCTAGTTTAAATTTACTAGCCGTAGCACGTATGACTTCTTCAATCTCTTTAAATGAGAACTCGTCTAGACTCTTAAGACCTAAAGCCATATCTTTAAAGATCTCTTTAGACTTATCACTTTTTAGATCGTACTTTTCAATGGAGGCTTCATCTATCACATAGCCTCTAGACAATATATACCTTAATTGTTGTGCATATTCAGCATAGGTTGAGGAGCGAGGTTTAAGGAGTTTAAAGAGCATCTCTCTTTTAGGCTCATCTATGCTATTATATTGATCCAATAAATTTTCTTTTTGAATAAATTTAATCAGTGTATCACGATAATCGCTATCTTTAACCTGCTTAAGATATTTCTTATTCATCCATTTAAGCTTCCCAACATCAAATGCAGCATTAGATTTATTTATTCTATCAAAACTAAATAAATTGATAAGTTCTTTCTTAGACAATATCTCTCTATTATCCCCAGGCGACCAGCCAAGGAGAGCTAAAAAGTTAAAGAGAGCTTGAGGCAGAAAACCTTCCTCTCTATAGGCTGTTACACTCACAGCCCCATGCCTCTTAGAGAGCCTTGTCCTATCTTCACCGAGGATAAGAGGAAGATGAATAAACTCAGGAACTTTAAAACCAAGGAGCTGATAGAGCAGCACCTGTTTAGGTGTATTTGAGATATGGTCTTCGCCTCTTACTATATGAGTCATGCCAAGTGTTGCATCGTCAACAACGCAGGCAAAGTTATAAGTAGGTGAACCATCTGACTTCATAAGAACAATATCACTAAAACCTTCTTTAAACTCTATCTCACCTCTTAATAAATCATTAAACTTAACAGAGTCTGCATTGCTCTTATATCTTAAGGCTAAGCCTCGCTCTGTCTTCTCTTCATAAGCCAGGCCATCCCTAAGAAGCTTATCTGCATAGTTACGGTAGATATCAAACCTTTGACTTTGATGTATCACCTCACCATCCCAGTCAATACCAAGCCACTTTAGAGACTCCAAGATATCATCTAAGAAGCTATCCTCTGAACGCTCTAAGTCAGTATCTTCTATTCTTAAGATAAATTTACCCTTATTATGACGGGCAAAGAGGAAGTTAAATAGAGCTGTTCTAGCTCCTCCAACATGGAGATATCCTGTAGGAGAGGGTGCAAACCTCAAGACTATCTCACTCATCACTAAAACCTTTTTCTAATGCTCTCTTATCGAGCTCTAAGATATCTTTATTCTTTATAAATTTATCCAGTACGCCTATTGCTGTCTCAAGCTTTATGAGAGCACTCTCTCTTATAAACTTACCCAGCATCACCATATTAGCACATTTTAGATTGCCTAATCTATTCGCTGCCTCAGTCGCATCTGCTGCTATATTAGACAACTCTTCATTTAAAGTATTACTGGCTATGAGCGAACTATTATAAAATACTGCAGCATCTTTTTTAAGAAGAGGGGTATATTTCTTATAAGAAGGCTGATTCATTATAATAAGGCAATCCGGGCTGGCTATGCAGGGAGATGATACCTCATTATCAGATCCAACAACCATACACTTACAGGTCCCGCCTCTTACCTCAGCTCCATAAGAAGGAAGCCAGGAGACATTCTTATCTTCCTCCAGTAAGCTCTGAGCTAATATCTTACCCAGCAGCAGAATACCCTGACCACCTGAACCTGCAATGATGATCTTTACTTCACTCTGCCCAAGGGATATGTCTTTACTATCTCTTCTTTTATCCATTTTAAATTATCTACTGGTGTCATCTTGGCATGCGTAGGGCATGGCGAAAGTATCTCAACCATTGAGAAACCTCTCTCTTCTATCTGATTCTTAAAAGCCTCTCTCAGTGCATCCTTTGTTTTATTAATCTCTTGAGGTGAGATCAGAGACCTCCTCTCCAGATAGCATACACCATCTAAAACTTTAAGCATCTCAAGAAGCGGTAAAGGATGTCCATGGATATTAGACTCTCTACCTAAAGTTGAAGTAGTGGTCTTCTGGCTCAAGATCGTTGTTGGGGCCATCTGTCCACCTGTCATACCATAGACACCGTTATTTACAAATACCACTGTTAGATTCTCCCCCCGACAAGCTGCATGTATTGTCTCATTTGTACCTATTGCAGCAAGGTCGCCGTCGCCCTGATAGGTAAAGACAAAATTATCTGGCTGAACCCTCTTAATAGCGGTTGCAACAGCAAGAGGCCGTCCGTGCGCAGCCTCTGTAGTATCAAAGTTCCAGTAATCATAGGCCAATACTGCACAACCTACAGGAGCAATAGCAATGGTCTTCTCTCTTAAATCAAGTTCATCTATAAGCTCAGCAATCAGCCTGTGAATAGTCCCATGACCGCAGCCAGAACAGTAGTGAGTATGTACCTCACGTAAAGACTCTGGCCTAGTATAGATTATCTTTTTCATTTTAATATACTCTTTATCTTATCTATTATCTCTTCTTCAGTTGGTATCACTCCGCCCATTCTGCATAGAGTATCTACTTTAGCATTATTGGAGCAGACAGAGAGCATTACATCTTCAAACATCTGAGGCGAGCTCATCTCAAGCACCAAGAAATTCTTTATCTTCTTTGATATCTCTCCTAACTCTTTATGCGGATAGGGCCATAGCATTATTGGTCTAAATAATCCTATATCCAAACCCTCTCTCTTTAGTCTCCTTATAACGCCAGCTGCAATCCTGGCCATTGAGCCATAGGCAACTACAACCAGCTCATCTTCTAGAGATATATTGCTCTCAAAGCTTAACTCTTCTCTCCCTATCTCTTGATATCTGCCCCAAAGCCTTAGATTCAACTCTTCTAATGCCTCAGGTGCAAGATAGAGCGATTTTATTAACTGCGGCTCTCTATCTTTGCATCCTCTAAGAGCCCAGGGTTTAGGATATTCTTTTACTTCTATATCAAACAGACTCTTATCTACCGGCTCCATCATCTGTCCCAGCATACCATCCCCTAAAACAATAACAGGGGTTCTATATTTATCTGCAATATCAAATGCTCTAGGCATGATCTTAAATATTTCAGCTACTGAAGATGGTGCTAAGACAGGGGTCCTATAATCTCCATGGCCTCCTCCACGGGTTGACTGAAAATAGTCAGCCTGAGATGGAGCAATATTACCTAAGCCCGGACCGCCGCGCATCACATTTACAATAACAGCCGGAAGCTCACAGCCTGCAAGATAAGATATTCCCTCCTGCATCAGGCTTATTCCAGGTGATGACGATGATGTCATAGAGCGCACCCCGGATAGAGACGCGCCAAAGACCATATTGATAGATGCAAGTTCACTCTCCGCCTGAATGAATATCTTATTCTCCTCTAGCATCCTTCTAGACATATACTGGATAAGTTCATTCTGAGGTGTTATAGGATAACCAGCATAGAACTCACAGCCAGAAAGTATAGCAGCCTCACCAAAAGCCTCATTACCGGAAATTAAAACTCTATTATTTGCCATCTTCTTCATAGATCTCAATGCAGGCCTCAGGACAGACTGCGGTACAGCAGAAGCACTTTATACACTTACTCTCATCAATCACTTTTACAGGTAAGCACCCTAAAGCATTTAATTCATCATCCATTACCAAGATTCCTTTGGGACAGACATTGACACAGAACCCGCAGGATTTACAAAAATCTTTTTTAATTATTATCTTTAACATTTTTTCTTAATTTTACTATTTTACTCAAAATAGACTTTTCATCAAGCCCAATTATATTAAGCAATATATCTCTAGCTCCATAAGTTACAAAGTTATCAGCTATGCCAACACTCTTAACTATTACATCTATATTGGAAGCTGTTGTAATAGCTGCTATAGACTCAGCTACTCCCCCTAAAGAAGAGCCCTCTTCAAGAACAAAGATATAATCGACTCTCTTTGCAATATCTATAATCATCTCATAGTCTAGAGGCTTAGCAAACCTTAAATTAACCAAGTAGGGATTTAAACCTTCCTCCTGTAATCTCTTGGAGACATTATAGGCTGTAGCCACAGTACTGCCATATCCAAATAATGCTATATCTTGACCTTCTATCAAGAGTTCAGATTTAGCCAGCTGAATATCTCTATATCCTAAAGACGATAGGTCCGGAACAGCTGCCTTTGGATATCTTATAACAGAGGGGCACTCTAGATCTTTCATCCATTCCAGCATCATGGTAAACTCCCAGCCATCCTTGGGAGCCATGAGAACCATATTAGGGAGATGCTTCATAAAAGCGATATCAAATACACCGTGATGAGTAGGGCCATCCTCTCCTGCAAGGCCAGCTCTATCCAAGCAAAACTTAACAGGAAGATTCTGGAGGGCCACATCGTGCATTATCTGATCATAGGCTCTCTGAATAAATGTTGAATAGATTGCAACAAAAGGCTTAAAGCCTGACTTTGCAAGAGCAGCTGCAAAAGTTACTGCATTCTGCTCTGCCATCCCGACATCAAAGAACCTCTCGGGAAATCTGGATTTAAACTCAGACAACCCCGTACCGTAAGGCATAGCGGCAGTTACCGCAACAACCTTAGGGTCCACTATAGCCATATCAACAAGAGCCTTGGATAATATTCCGGTATAGGAGGGCTTATCTTTTTTTAAAAAGTCACCGCTTGGTAAATCGAACTTAGAGGCGCTATGGAAGAGTTCAGGCTCTTTTTCGCTGTAGGAATACCCTCTGCCCTTCTTTGTTAAAACATGGACCAAGACCGGCTTATTAAAACTTTTTATATTTTTAAATGTCGATATCAGCTCATTAAAATCATGGCCATCTATGGGGCCGATATATTTAATGCCCATCTCTTCAAATATTATTCCCGGAACCAGAAGGTTTTTAAGAGACTCCTCAAGCTTCTTGGCCGCTCTTAATGCAAGATCACCCTTAGGAAGTTTTAAGAGCAGCTTCTCGATCTCGTTGCTCACTTTATTATAGAGCGGATCTGTTATAATCCTGTTTAAATGTTTACTCAACGCACCTATCGTTCTGGATATTGCCCACTCATTATCATTAAGCACTATCAGTAAATCTTTTTGAATATGACCCAGATAGTTAAGCGCCTCAAAAGCCATACCGCCTACAAGCGAGGCATCACCGACAATAGCTATTACCTCTCCTTTTTCACCAGCTATATCTCTTGAACAGGCAAAACCTAAAGCAACTGATATTGCTGTTGAACCATGACCAGATACAAAATGATCATGCTTAGATTCAACTGGACTAGGGAAGCCGCTTATACCTTCAAACTGTCTAAGACTAGAGAACCTATCCTTTCTGCCTGTAATAATCTTATGGGTATAGCATTGATGACCAACATCCCAGACAATCTTATCTTTTGGTGAATCAAAGACATAATGCAAGGCCAGAGTAAGTTCGACTGCTCCCAGATTACTTGAGAGATGGCCTCCGTTTTTAGATACAACGGAGATAATAAGATCTCTTATCTCTCTTGCTATAGAGCCGAGCTCCTCCTGGGTTAGATTTTTTAAATCTTCCGGAGAGTTTACCTTACCAAGAACCTTCTCTTTTTCAGTTTTATTCACCTAGAGAATCCTCATCTAATAACTCATCTTCAGAGACCACCCTCTTCTTCGCTTCAACTGAACCATCCTCTGTAATAAGTTCAATCTTCTTCTCTATTTCAGAGAGCTTCTTTCTGCAAGACTTGACAAGCTTAACCCCTTCTTCATAGAGCTTCAACGCATCCTCAACAGAGATGTTCTCTTCTTCTAAGTTGGTAACTATCTCTTCTAACCTTTCTAATGACTGATCGAATTTCATAAAGAATCTCCTTATTTAAAAACTAAACTTAACTATATCAACTGGGACTCTTTTTTTCAACCCGCGATATAATGCTTCCTTTATATAATCTGGTCTTAAGTAATACTCCCTCTTTAATATTCTTTAAGTCTTTAATAACTTCACCTGTTTTAAGATCTTCTGTAACGCTGTAACCGCGAGATAGAATGGTCAAAGGATTTAAATTCTCAAGATGCTTTATGATATACCCAAGCTTATCTTTATTAGTATTTAAAATGCTTTCACTAGATCTCTTCATCCTTAAACTCAGCTCATCAAGACGCTGCATCTTAAGAGGAACAATATCTTTTATTCTAAACAACCCATATCTTCCCTGAATATGCTTTAAGATATCTCTCTTTCTATTAAGGTTCTCTTTAAGTAATCTCTTTAAATCTCTAAGATCTTTATCAAGTCTATCTTGGAGCTCATCTTTTACTCTAACTGCAAGCTCTGCAGCAGCAGATGGGGTCGGAGCTCTTAAATCAGCCACCCAGTCTGATATAGTCCAATCCCGCTCATGACCTACAGCAGATATAACTGGAATCTTAGATTTAAATATCTCTCTGGCTAGCTCTTCATTATTAAAAGCCCAGAGGTCTTCAATGCTGCCTCCGCCTCTACCGATTATTAAAAGATCGACTCTCTCTTCCATCTCATTGAAAAACTTTATTCCAGAAATAATCTCAGCCGGAGCATACTCACCCTGAACCCTAGCAGAGTAAATCATAATATGAATATTATCAAATCTTCTTCTTAGGACTTTAATCATATCTCTTATTGCAGCCCCGCTAAATGAAGTTACAATACCGATTTTACCAGGTAAGAACGGAAGTCTCCTCTTATGTTCTTCCTCAAAAAGCCCTTCCCTGGCAAGCTTCTCTTTAAGTTGTATCAAAGCAAGCATTAGAGCGCCTAGACCTTTCGGTTCCAGATATTCAGCTCTTAACTGGTACTTTCCTTGAGGAGCATAGGAAGTAATCTTCCCATATGCTATTACATGAAGCCCATTTTCAAGATCGAATTTTACCTTTTGAGAAAATCCCTTAAAGAGCGCAACAGGAATAGATGCAGATTTATCTTTTAAATCAAAGTAGACGTGACCTGAACCAGGGAGGCTAAGATTGGATACCTCGCCCTCAACCCAAACATACCCCAGGCTATCTTCTAAGATATGCTTTATACTCTTTGAGATGTCAGAGACGGTATAAACTTTTCTTTTATTCTCCATAGACTAAATACAAAGAATGCGGATTAGTTAAATTGAGAGATCTTCCTTATACTCAAAACGTTTTATAAAACTGGCTTTAGCACTGGAATCATCCACCTCAACAATAACACCCTGTATCCTTAAATCATCCTCTGCAACATCCATCCTTACAGGAGTTGAGGTTAAGAACCTCTGCAAGACAGAGTCTATAGTTCTTCCCAAAACAGATTCAAAAGGACCCGTCATGCCAACATCTGTTATGTAGGCTGTGCCCTGCGGCAATACTCTCTGATCGGCAGTCTGAGTATGAGTATGAGTACCTAAGACAGCTGAGACCTTACCGTCTAACCAGTGTCCCAAAGCCTGTTTTTCAGAAGTCGCCTCTGCATGGATATCGACGATGATAATGTCGGTCTCTTGCTTAATTCTCTCAATCTCAAATGAAGCCACTCTAAACGGACATTCAATAGGATTCATAAAGACCCGGCCCTGAAGGTTTAAAACCCCTACTTTTATTCCATTTTTAGTTGATAGAACAGTAGAACCTACACCCCTGACTCCAGAAGGATAGTTTGCAGGCCTTAAGAGCCTTGGCTCTATGTCAATTACTTTTAAGATATCTTTCTTGGACCAGATATGGTCTCCTGAAGTGAGGCAGTCAATATTAAACGAAAGCAGCTCCTCTACAACTCTGACTGTAAGGCCTGAACCACCGGCTGCATTCTCTGCATTGGCTATAACAAAATCTATGCCCTCTCTCTCTCTTATCTTGAGCAAACCCTCTTTTATTACTCTACGGCCGGCGCTTCCTACAATATCACCTATAAATAGTATCTTCATATTTTATTTTAAAGAGTTCCTAGGCTGGCTACTTAAAATAAGCCAGCCTAATAACTAAATATTCTGGTTATTTAGCGTAATCAACCGCTCTTGTTTCACGAACAACAACTACCTTTATCTGCCCTGGATATTCAAGCTCCTCTTCAATCTTTACTTTTATATCTTTAGCCAAGACGTAAGAGTTGCCATCATCAACTTTATCCGGATAGACCACGACTCTTATCTCGCGCCCAGCCTGAATAGCAAATGACTTATCAACCCCTCTAAATGAGTTAGCAATACCTTCAAGCTTCTCCAGCCTCTTAATGTAACTCTCTAGAGTCTCGCGTCTTGCCCCAGGTCTTGCTCCGCTTATAGCATCGGCAGCTTGGACAAGTACAGCATATATACTCTGCTGCTCCACATCTTCATGATGGGCAGCAATAGAGTTAATAATCATCTCGTTCTCTCCATACTTCTTAGCCAGGTCAGCACCAATCTGTGTATGAGTACCTTCTTGATCCTGATCTATCGCCTTACCTATATCATGAAGCAGCCCGACACGTCTTGCCAGGGTAAAGTTCAGGCCCAATTCATTTGCCATGACGCCCATAAGATAGGCAGCCTCTTTAGAATGCTGAAGTACATTCTGGCCGTAACTTGTCCTATATTTAAGTTTTCCCAAAAGTCTTATTATCTCAGGATTAAGATTGTGAACACCTAGATCTAAAGCCACAGCCTCTCCCTCTTCTCTTGTCTTCTTCTCCATCTCTTTCTTTATCTTTTCTATCACCTCTTCAATCCTGGCCGGATGAATCCTTCCATCTTCAACGAGTTTACTCATAGCAACTCTAGCAATCTCACGCCTGTAAGGATCAAAGCAGGATAGAGATACCGCTTCAGGTGTATCATCTATTATTACATCTACCCCTGTTACCATCTCAAAAGAACGGATATTCCTTCCTTCCCGGCCTATAATCCTTCCTTTCATCTCATCATTGGGAAGGTTTACAACTGCAACAGTAGACTCTGTGGTATGCTCTATAGCACATCTCTGAACAGCTTGAGATATTATCTCTCTTGCTTTCTCGTCGGCTTTAGAGCGTGTATCCTCTTCTATCTGCTTTAGAAGCAGGTTGGCTTCATTCTGAATCTCTGTCTCCATACGTTTAAGCAGCTGCTGCTTTGCTTCTTCAGGCGACATACCTGATATCTGCTGCAATCTAAACTTCTCCTCCATAATAAGATCACTTATCTCATTCTCGCGTTTTTTAAAATATTCTTTTGTCTTGTTGATATCTTCATACTGCCCGGTTATATCTTTTTCTTTCTGATCCAGTAGATCGAACTTACGCTCTATATTCTCCTCTTTTTGAAGCAGTCTGCGCTCAAACTCAGTGAGCTCCTGACGCCTATCTTTCGTCTCTTTCTCAAAATCAGAACGTAACTTATAGAGCATCTCTTTAGACTCTATATCTGCTTTCTTCTTATTATCTTCAACCGACTCCTGAGCCTTACTGATTATATCTTTGGCCTGGAATTCAGCTGTCTTTACGTTCTTCTTAGCAAAAAACACCCTTAAGAGATACCCAAGGATTCCAGCTGCAACAAGAAGTGTTACATATCCTATTAATTGTAGAACTATCTTCATCTGACTCACCCCTTTTTATGATCTATTAGCTAAGCATAAATCAGGGATGACACTGGACGGTCAAACTCGGAGATAGGTAGACAATCTATGACCTGAAATTCATAGCTCAATCCCAAGCTGTAGGTATAAGGGGTTTTCTTTAAAAACCTGTCGTAATACCCCTCACCATGCCCCAGACGGTTACCTGCTTTATCAAAAGCAAGACCCGGAACAAGCAGAAGATCGAGCCGGCTCAAATCAACTCTTCTTATATTATCAGGATGCGGCTGATAGATCTCATAAGGCCCCCTAACAAGCTCCTTGCAATCCAGGACCAAAGAAGGAAACATCAACTTCTCACCCTTTAATACATATGGTACGGCTATTTTTTTACCCATCTCCAAAGACTTTTCAATTATCGTCCAAGTATCAACCTCATATGATTTAGATACATAGCTCATTATTATATTTGCTTTTTGAAACTTAGGATTTAAAAAGAGTCTCTCTCTTATCCTTAAACTCCTCCTTTCTTTTTCTTTTTTATCCATGCCCTCTAATTGAGAGAGCATCTTATCTCTTATCTTATCTTTTCTATCCACTTTTAGCACCATCTTAAAATTATACCCTTAAGCTAAAAATCGTTCAATATTTAAATTAAAGCCCGCTCTTATTGTTTAGCTATCTAGTTGATTTTAATTGTTTTACAACTTAAATAAAACTAAAAATGATAAATAGAAAGATCTAAGGCAGCAGTTTTTAGCTACTCTTCCCTAGATCTACTACGGCAGGTTTGTTCCCATCTATCTCATCATCGGAGAGCAAACAGTAAGAGAGTATGCAGATCTCATCCCCAATCTCACCGCATCTTGCAGCTGGCCCGTAGAGAACGATCTTGCCCGACCCAGCCTCTTCTTCAATCACATAGGTCTGGAGACGCATACCATTATTGTAGTTTAAAACATCTACTTTTTCGTTTCCCAAAATTCCGGCCTTCTTTAAAATGTCTGAATCTATCCCTATGCTGCCTAAATATTTTAATCTCTTCTCAGTTATAACGGCTCGATTAATCTTGGATTTTAAAAACTCTCTTAATTTCATTTTGACTCCTCTTAAATCTAATGGTCTGTTGAAGCACCGCCTTCAACAAAATGGCCAGCTTTATAGCCGTCAGCATCTGTTCGATAGTAGGTCCACCAACGCCTACCAACTGCGCTTCCTGCAGAACCATGCAGGCAATAGAATATCACCGTATTTCCTGTATCATTGTAACGCCATTTATCAGCCGCAAAACTAGTCGTTATCTCCATGTTCGGTACCTGAGCATCTACCTCACTCCCGGTAGGCCAAGCAGGTGTACCGTCAGCCTGACTTTTAAGATAGAGAAGCGAAGCGGCGGCATTAAGTTTTCTTATAGTATATTCATCTGCAGTATTCTTAGCATTGTTGTTGATACCTATAAACTTCGGCACAGCTATAGCTGCAAGAATAACTATAATGACAATCACCATTACAAGCTCTATTAAGGTGAAGCCTTTTTTGTTAAATCTAATCATATCTCTTTTTATTAACCATTTGTAACTAGAATAAATTTTAGCATAAAAAATAGGATTGACAATAAAAAACAACGACATTAGTATTTAGATATATGGAACTTACTCCAAAGAAGCTTACCATTGCAGGGTTCGTGCTCTTGTTATCTCTATCTATAGCAATGCTCGTATTCTCGAACCTTACAGAAGATGTATCTAATATGCTTACAGCGCTAGAGCAAGGAAAATCACAGTCTAAAGAACTGAATCCTAACTTTGATGATTCAGATACACCTCCCTATCTTCCTGATAACCCTGAAGCTGTAATAACTTTTTGGGAAATAGACACAGAGAACTTTAAAAAGGGCGAGTATATAGGTATAGCAGTCATAAAAGAAGGCGAGATCTATGTCAACGTGAAATATTCTAATTTAAAAGCAATACTGAAGAACAATTACAGGCCTATTGAAATAACCATAGAGGGAGCAGAGCTGCCCTATCAGCCCGGGACAACCGCACACTTAAAAGCAATAGCAAAAGAGTCCTGGCGCTGGCAATATGCAGCTGAATATACAGATCGGTAATAACCTTCCTTAAGCCTGAATTAACCCAACCTCACTTAAACTCTCTATTTCTTATCTTCACTGCTAGTAGAACAAGGTGGACCATCACAGCTCCCATCCTTGTCGCAGCACTTCTTTGGCTCGGGCTTCCTATGATCTGTTGCATAAAAACCGCTGCCTTTAAATATAATACCTGCACCTTTACCTATCAATCTCTTTACTTCTCCTCCACACTCTGGACATTCAGAGAGCAGTTTATCGCTCATATTTTGAAATTTATCAAACTTAATACCGCATTTCCTGCACTCATATTCATAAGTGGGCATTTTAATTACCTCCTGTAATCTGTTATAAGCCTGCCCCTAAGATGGTCAACTTCATGCTGTAAGACGCGGGCGAAGATCCCTTTTACTTTTAACTTCAATGCTTTGTTGTTCTCGTCAACACCTTCAACAACAATCCTATAATTACGCCTAACCTCTACTATCTGATCTGGGATGCTGAGGCACCTCTCAGCCGCAGTATCAGACCCCCAGGATTTAACTATAACAGGATTGGCAATCTTAAAAACCCTGCCTCTCTCATTGAAAGCAACAATCATCCTCTTCTCTATTCCTACCTGAGAAGCAGCAAGTCCAATACCGCCTGATTCAAACATTGTATATTCCATATTCTCAAAAAGTTCCTTATCAGAGGAAGTCACTCTGTCCAACGAATAGCACTCTACCCTTAAAATAGGGTCCGGAACCTTATGAACATCAAGCATTACCATTCTATAAACTCCCATCTAATACCTTGATTACTTTAAATCTAAAACACCTTAAACTAAAGCTCTCCTAAAATCTGTAATCTCTTATTGAGGGAATTTTTAATCATGACATATCAGAATAATACTGTCAACACTTTAACAGGATATAACAGTATTTGATAATACTCCTATGCCGTCTATCTCAACAGAGACCTTATCTCCTACCTCCATGCTTCCTACCCCCGAAGGAGTTCCAGTAGAGACTATATCTCCCGGCTTAAGAGTCATAATAGAGGATATAAAAGCTAACAGCTCTGGAAGTGAGAATATAAAGTTAGAGATACTTGAATCCTGCTTTAATTCTGAGTTTAGATAACTCTTAACTCTTAGATTGTCTAGTTCAAGATCTGTCTCTATCCAGGGTCCAAAAGGAGCAAAGCTATCGAATGATTTTGCCCGGCTCCATTGAATATCCCTACTCTGGATATCTCGAGCTGTTACATCATTGAGGCAGGAGTAACCTAAAATATAGTCAGCTACTTCAGACTCTTTAATATCTTTAGCCTCTCTTCTTATAACAACTGCAAGCTCCGCTTCATAATCCAGCCTCTTAACCCCTTTAGGATATACTATGCTATCACCGTCTTTAATAAGAGAACTGGGCGGCTTAAGAAATATTATCGGCTCATCAGGTATCTTCATATCAAGCTCTCTGGCATGGTCTCTATAGTTAAGTCCAGCCAAGACTATCTTTTGAGGTTCAGTTGGAATAAGCAATTTAACATCAGTAAAAGAGAGGTCCTTTAGCGGATTGATTTTATCAAAAGGGGGATCTTTTAAGAGAGTAACGGAACTCTCTTCTATTTTAGCCCAATATTCTCTATTTTCGTAAAAAACTCTTGTTATCTTCATAGTTAGCCAGATAGAAGGCCTGAGAATCCCATAAATGAGAGCGCAAGAAGACCGGCAATAATAAGCGCAATCCCTGCTCCTTTAAGAGGTCTAGGCACATCTGCAATATCTAAGTCTTCTCTTATTCCAGCCATTATTAAAAGTGCTAGAGTAAATCCTGACCCTGCACCCAAGGCAAAGACTACACTCTGAATAAAACTATAATCTTTAAGTACCATAAATAGTGCTAGACCTAAAATAGCACAGTTAGTCGTAATAAGCGGCAAATATATGCCTAAGGCTTTATATAGAACCGGCGAACTCTTCTTTATGAACATCTCAACTATCTGTACTAGAGATGCTATCACAAGGATAAAGACAACATATTCCAGATAAACCATATTAAAAGGAACCAAGAGCTTATGGTAAAGCAGCCAGGTAGAGATTGAAGTTAGGCTCATAACAAAAGTTACAGCAGCCCCCATACCTAATGCTGAGCTAAGCTTTCTGGATACCCCTAAGAATGGACATATCCCTAAAAAATAGCTGAGAACAAAATTATTAACTACAGCAGCTGAGAGAAAGATAATCAGTAGTTTCATCTTTTCTTTATTATCATATTCATTAACCCAACCATAAGACCCAACCCTATAAAGGCTCCTGCAGGAAGAATCATAACCAGCATCGGTTCATAACTCTGACCCAGAATAGAGATATTAAATATCTTGCCGCTTCCCAGTATCTCGCGCATACCGCCCAGTACAAGCAGTGCAAGGGTAAAACCAACTCCCATGCCTAAGGCATCTAAGAGGGTTTTTAGAATGCTGTTCTTAGAAGCAAAAGCTTCGCAACGGCCAAGTATAATACAGTTAACAACGATTAGAGGAACATAAGGCCCCAGAGCCTTGCTCAGATCGGGAAACTGAGCCTTTAAAAAAAGATCTGCAATGGTAACAAATGTCGCAATAATTATTGTAAATGTAGCGATCCTTACCTGATAAGGCACTACTCTTTTTATAATTGAGACTACGAAAGTAGATGAACTCAAGACAAATATAACAGCAGCTCCCATAGTAAGAGCATTTATAGCCGAAGTTGTAACAGCAAGGACTGGACAGAGCCCCAGAAGTAGAATAAGAACGGGGTTCTGAGAGATTATACCTTTCTTAAATTCAAAAAAACCGCTTCTATCATCCATCTTTTTTTATCCCGGGTATTATTTCATCTAAAGCAAGATTGATGATCTTCACAACAGCGAGAGACGAGATAGTCGCACCTGTTATTGCCTGAATCTGATTGGGATTAGAGAGCTCCCTTCCCTTTATATAATCTACTCCAGATGAGACTTCAAGATTCTTAAACTGGTTCTTAAAATCTTTAGATGTTATCTTACCTCCAAGACCAGGCGTCTCAACACTCTCTAGTATATCAATACCTTTTATAGATTTTAAATCTTTAGACAGTATAACCAGAATTTTAATCTCACCCTGATAACCGTTGCCCCCTGCAATAACAGCATAGGAGAGTAGATGAGAATCCTTATCGTAGAGATAGAATACGCTATAACCCTCAATCTCTCTCTCTGAATTCCTCACTACTCCAGAGACCAAGTTCGAGACCGAACTCTCAAACTCCCTCTCTTTATTCTCTCTTATCTTCAGCTCTGTCTTCTGATATATGCTGGCAAGCGTAAAACCTGAAAAGGTCGCTACCAGGCCAAGTGTAAGGCTCATTTTATAAAGAACCTTCAAAGACCGAACCTCCTAGATAGTGTAGTTCGGTTTATAAGAGGAGTAACTGCATTCATTATCAGGATAGAGTACATCACGCCTTCAGGTAGCCCAGAGAAGCTCCTTATTAAAAATACAAGAGACCCTACACCTAAACCAAATATACACTTTCCCCTCTTTGTTAGGGGGGTTGTAACAGGATCAGTTGCCATAAAGAATAGGCCTATTAAGAATCCTCCTCCTAAGATACCGAACAAAGGACTGCTGAACTTAGCAGGGTTTATAAGATAGAATACCCCGGATATAAAAGAAAAGCTCAATAGTCCGCTCAAAGGAATCCTGTAATCAATAACTCTCATAGAGAGAAGATAGATACCGCCTAAAATAATTGCAAAAGCACAGGTTTCACCAAGAGAGCCTGGAATATTACCCCAAAAGAGCGATCTTAAAGATAGATATACCTCATTAAACTTAGCCAGCCCCAATGGTGTTGCAGCAGTAACAGCATCTAAGGAACCTTTATAGCCAAAAGGATAAGAATAGCTTGTCATAGCAATAGGATAAGAAGCCTGTAAGAATGCCCTGCCGATAAGAGCTGGATTAAATACGTTATAGCCCAGACCTCCAAATACTCCTTTACCAAAAATAATTGCAAAGATAGCACCTAAGGCAACCATCCAGGAAGGCAAACTCGGAGGCAATATTAAAGCGAAAAGTAAAGCAGTAATAACGGTCGAGCCGTCTAGGAAGTCAATCTCTTTTCTGCGTAACTTTAAAAATAGAGCCTCAGCTATAAGAGAAGCTACTAAAGATACTGCCATAATCCTCAGAGCATTAAATCTGAAGAAATAGATACTTACCGCTATGACCGGAATAAGGGCTATGACTACATTCCACATCATAAAGCGCAGGCCCAAGGCTCCCTTTATATGCGGAGATCCGGATATAATAAGTCTGTTATCTTCCATAAATATTATTGTTCTTTAAATAATCCTTACCTAATTTTATATAGTCAAGCAGAGGTATGCGAGACGAACATATGTAGCTGCAGCTACCGCACTCAATGCAATCTGAGATATTATACTCATCCAGGAGATCCCATTTACCATGTTTAACAAAATGGGCTATCTTGGTAGGCATAAGATTCATAGGGCAGAGATCAACACATTGAGAACATCTAATACAGGGATACTCCTTATAATCAGATACAAATCTCTTAGATAATAATAAGATACCGGAAGTACCTTTTAGGATAGGGGTATCGAGTGAAGCCTGGGTAATACCCATCATAGGACCGCCAAATATGATCTTGCTAAGCTCTTTAGTAAGACCGCCGCTATGCTCAATTACATCTTTGAGCAGAGTACCTACTCTTACGGAATAGACTCCGGGGTTAGAGACCGCATCTCCAGCTAAGGTAAGATATCTCTCTATTAAAGGCTTACCCTTATAAACCGCCTCATAGATACTGAAGCAGGTTCCGACATTGAGAACTATAGCTCCAACATCAAAAGGAAGACCGCCAGGAGGAACCTCTCTGGATATAACAGATTTAATCAATTGCTTCTCAGCACCCTGAGGATATATCTTATCAACCTTAATTACTTCAATATTCTTCTTTAAAGCCGCCTGGCGCATTCTAATCAGAGCTTCTTCTTTGTCAGACTCTAGAACAACAATAACTCTGTCAGGATTTACTATTTTTCTTACCAACTCAATGCCTTTTATTATTTCAAAAGGCTTATCCTGCATAAGAATATCATCAGAGGCAAGATAAGGCTCACATTCACAGCCGTTGATTATCAGAGTCTCTATCTTCTTATCTTGAGGCGGGTTCAGCTTAACATGAGTCGGGAAAGCCCCGCCGCCTAAACCAACAATACCGCAATCTTTTATTATATCGATAAGTTCTTTGGGAGACTTCTCCTCAACTTTACTCTTTTTTACTTCTTTCCACTCTTCGTCAGTTCCATCTCCCTCTATAGATACAGCTATTGATTTACCTAGCAGAGGATGACTGTAATTACATACCTTACTCACTTTACCTGATATAGAACTATGGAGAGAGGCTGAGATAAAACCATCCGGATCAGCAATTTTATCTCCTGCCTTTAGAATCTGATCTTTTTCGACCAACAGAGTAGAAGCCTTACCTGTATGCTGAATCAAATGGAGTGAGACTCTCTTAGGTAAAAAAGATCCTTTAAGTTTTTTAGGAAAAGAGAGACTCTGCTCTTCTTTTATATCTACGCCTTCTTTGAGATTTGACATATGTATATATAGATGTTAAAATCTTTCTCAAATTATAAATAAGCTATGAGCAAAAATCAACAAAATTTAGAATTTGAAATAGAATTCACAGATAAACTCATTCAGGAAAACCCTGATTATATCGACGGACTCATTCTCTTAGGAGGTCTTCTGACAAAAGATAAGCAATACCAGGGAGCACTAGAGATAGACTGCAGACTGAAAGATCTAAGGCCAGATGACCCAATAATATTTTACAACCTTGCCTGTGATTACTCTCTATTAAACAAAAAGAGTCTCTCCTTAAAAGCATTAGAGGACTCTCTAAGACTTGGATATAAAGATATTGATTTTATTTTTAAAGACCCCGATCTTGAAAACTTAAGATCCAGCAAACGCTTCCCTCAATTGATTGAAAAGTACAGCAAAATATCTTCAAAAGTATAGCCTAAAGCTATTACTGCATATCGGCTAAATCTTTCAATGTCTCTCTTATCTTTTCATCCGGAAGCTCATAATCCTCTAGATCTCCAGCTAGATATCTCTCGTAAGAGTAGAGATCGAAATGACCATGACCTGAGAAGTTAAATACAATGGTCTTCTCTCTGTTCTCTTCCTTGCATCTTAAAGCTTCATCGATTACAGCCTTAATAGCATGAGATGTCTCTGGAGCAGGTATTATACCTTCTGTGCGCGCAAAAGTAATGGCCGCTTCAAAAGCTGCATTCTGATTATAAGCAACAGCATCCATGACCTTATGATGTGCAAGGAGAGAGAGAATAGGGGCATCGCCGTGATAACGCAAACCTCCAGCGTGAATAGGAGCTGGTATAAACTTATGACCTAAAGTATACATTTTAAGCAGAGGGGTTAAACCCACAGTATCTCCATAATCATAGAGGTACTCTCCTTTAGTAAAAGTAGGCGTTGCTGTTGGTTCAACTGCAAGGAACCTAATATCCTCTCCTTTAAGCTTATCAGCAACAAAAGGAAGAAAAAGCCCTGCAAAGTTAGAACCTCCGCCAACACAGCCTATTAAAACATCAGCCTTCTCATTAACAAGCTCAAGCTGTCTCTTTGTCTCAAGGCCTACAATAGTCTGATGCATAAGCACGTGGTTTAACACACTACCTAAGCTATATTTTGTATCATCATTCTTTGCAGCCTCTTCAACAGCTTCAGATATTGCAATACCTAAACTGCCGTATGAGTTAGGATTTTCCTTCAGTATAGAACGGCCTGACTCTGTCCTATCGCTAGGTGAAGGATAGATATCTGCGTTCCAAACTTGCATCAGATTCCTTCTGTACGGCTTCTGCTCATAACTTATCTTGACCATATATACTATACATTCTAAATCAAATATATTGCAGGCAAATGCAAGAGCAGACCCCCATTGACCGGCTCCGGTCTCAGTAGAGATTCTCTTTACCCCGGCTTTCTTATTATAGTAAGCTTGGGCAATAGCTGTATTGGGCTTATGACTACCCGGAGGAGATACAGATTCATTCTTATAGTATATCCTGGCCGGAGTCTTAAGATATTTCTCAAGCTTATAGGCTCTATGTAAAGGGGATGGTCTCCAAATCTTGTATACATCTATTAACTCATCTGGTATATCTACCCAGCGTTCTTTTGTCATTTCCTGGGCAACGAGAGACTCAGGAAATATCGGATAAAGTTCTTCAGGAGCCAAAGGTTCTTTTGTTTTTGGATTTCTTGGCGGCGGGCACTCCCAAGGCAGATCAGCTAGAACGTTATACCATGCTTTTGGCAGCTCTTCCTCAGGTAAAATTATCTTGCTATCCATCTAAATCTCATTTCTTAATTAACAGAAATATTATACCTTAAAACTTTTTTTAGAAAAAACTAATTGCAGCCCTTGTCTCTTAAAAAATTAAAGATACATCTAAAATCAAATCTTAAACTCAATTACATAATTAGGCTCTGCATACTCTACCAAGCTATTGCCTGACAACTCATCAACCATAGCTTCAACAGAGATATCTGAGATAATCTCAAACTGATATACCCTTATATTGACTATAATATCTAGAACCTTTAGATTATACTCTTCTATAAAATCAGCAACTTCAGTCTCGCTAACTTCTTTTTTAAACTTAACCAAGATCTGAGACTCAACATATTTACCCTTCTTATCTCTCTCTTGAATTAACTCTTCTTGAGGCGAATTTAGCTCTTGAACCTGAATTGAATCCCCATCTTTGCTCTCTAAATTGGCAGCTTGGGGTATAAAGAAAAAGAATATAATGAGGAGTAGCACTAAGACAACAGATGTAATTATTAAAATCTTCATCTTAATCAATTATATTGAATAGTTTTTAAGATTCAAGAATATAATATACTATGTCAACCACATTTAGAAATGTCTTATTTTAAACATTTGTTAAAATTAATTCTTTGTCAGCCTTTTTGTTTTGGTAGCTCTCTGTGTACTTGATAACTTTATTCATCATATTAATCACTCTATGAGGGTGTCTCCCTATAGCTGTCTCGCCTGAAAGAAGCAAGTGCGTCGCTCCATCTAAAATAGCATTTGCAACATCACTTACCTCGGCTCTTGTAGGAAGACGCTCTTCTGTCATACTTTCAAGCATCTGCGTAGCTACAATTACCGGCTTTCCTCTTAAAGAACACATTTTTATAATCTCTTTCTGAACTACAGGAACTTGATAGATAGGTATGCAGATACCTAGATCACCGCGGGCAACTATAATACCGTCAGCTTCAGCTATTATCTCTTCTATATTAGCCAGGGCTTCTCTACTTTCCACTTTGGCAAATATTTTACATTGAGCATGTCTTGGCTTAACAATGCTTTTAAGCAGTCTTATATCAGAAGCCCCTCTTACAAACGACTGGGCAACATAATCAAGCTTATACTTTATTGCAATCTCTACATCCCTTTTGTCTTTTTGGGTCAATGATTCAAAATCTAATTTCACATCAGAAATGTTTATCCCCTTATGCTCCTTCAACAAGCCGGAGATAAGAACTTTTACCTTAAGGCGCTTTCTCTCAATAGATTTGACTTCAAGCACTATTCTACCGTCATCGATATAAATCAAAGTACCTTCCTTAATCCGTTTTAATGAACCTTGGTAATCAAATGGCACTTCTTCTTCATTGCCTATGATATCTTCTTGACTTAAATAAAACTGTGTTCTTTTCTTTAGCTGAAGCGGTGCGGCTAACTTTCCTACTCGTATACGATATCCTTCTAAATCCTGCATTATTTTTATTGCCCGTTTCATTTTTTTGTTGAGAGCACGGACAATCTTAACTTTTTCTAGATGCTTAGAATGCGTAGCGTGAGAAAAATTCAAACGTACTATATCAAGACCGCTGATAAACATTTTTCTCAATACTGTTTCAGAGCTGCTTGTCGGGCCTAAAGTAGCAACAATTTTTGTTTTTACCATATATCTCTTTTCTAATCCAGAACTGTTTCTATTATCTGCTATTCAGTGCTTTTTTATAAACTAAAAGTGTCTCTTCAGTTACCTTCCTTATGTTCTCTACTCTATTTTAGGTTTTTTAATTTCTGGTCAAAAAGATCATCAGTTCTATCAATTAAATCATTTCTCTGTTGATTAGTTACATCTATCTTTTTCTTTATGCTCCCTATATAGGATAGAGACACATCTTCTCTGCGCGCCTCATCTTCTAAATTCCATAATTCTAAATTCTTTTTAGTAAGCCCATTAATAGCCTTTGATACAGAGTCAATATTGCCGATTTTACCTATAAGATGAGGTTTATTATAAAGCTTGAGCTTCTCATCTCTTAACACAACTCTTCCTTTTGATGCCTCCGCAATAAATTCCTCTATCTCTTTAAGTAGAAACTTTTTTTGTTTTCTCAGCATCTCGATCTTAGTTTTAAGCTGACATTTAGAAAATTTCGCCTTTTTAGACTGAAGCATCCTCTTAATATAAAATTCCCTTATTGATTTAATTGTAAGCTTATCTATTAAGCTTCCCAATGTTTCTGCCATAATGCCTCCTATTTTTCAGATTTTTGGACTCTTCTTTTCATCTTCCTAACCTTAACAATTACTATCAGCGTTTCTAAAACCTGCTCATCGTGATATCGACGCAGCTTAGTAACTTACAAATCGAGCTTCTGCTTTACTAGTTCTAAGACATCCTCTACGCTAATACCTTCCATACATGCGCTGAACCAAGACTTCCCTTTACATGGGAACAGCTTAAAACCAGGATAACAAGGCATGCAATCAAATTTTTCTTTAGAAGCAATTACATTATGGTGATGAAAATAAGGATAAAAACGGCTGGCAGGAGTTGCACCATAGAGTCCAATTGTCTCAATTCCCATACAGCTAGCCAGATGCAGAAGACTAGAATCAGGTCCGATAAAAAGATTACACCGCTTGATTAGAGCCATAGCCTGTCTCAGAGTAGTTTTGTCAGCTGATATAATTTCAGACGAGATATTCTTTAATACCATCTGGCTAAAGGAATCATTACTACTCTTGCTAAGATTAATTATCTTAATACCATATTGACTTTTAAGTATAGCTGCTAGCTCATTCCACTTATCAATCGGCCAGCTTTTTAAAGACCAAGCAGCTATAGGAAGGATTCCTATAAGTCTATCTTTAGAACTTATACCTTCCCTTGCTAAAAAAGCATCAACAAAATTATTCTCTTTTTCGCCTAAGGCAAAACTGAATATCTCTTTTTGAGCATCTATACCGTGGAATTGCAAGAACTCTAGATAAGTATCAACGATATGAATTTTATTCTCCGAAGGCTTGCAGTCCAAATATCCCCTCACACTCCAAACGCAAGGAATACCCAGAAATTTATGCATAAGTGTACTGTTAAGAACAATGACTAGATCTAACCTTTTTTTTATTAAAACGATTATAAGACGCAAACGCCCAATTACACCTCTATCTTTACCGTGCTTATCAAAAGTAAAAACTTTATCCAACCCCTTATAGCCGCGAACAATATTATCAACACGAGATGAAGTAAGAAAAGAAATCTTTGCCTGGGGGAAACGCCTGCGTAGAGGATCTATTACCACAAGATCATAACAGGTATCACCTATATTAGAATGACCAATAATTAAGATATTTTTAAATGCTCGATTTTGATCTTTTATCGTCCTATTACTCATCTATTTTTATATCTCTCCGCTAAATCCAAATTGGATTTAACAATATCTCATTCAACAGCCGGCTTTTGCAGCTCTCCTTCGTATTCGCATTGATAAATTCTCTTTCTGAATATCTTGCTAACTACTATAACTTACTTTCTGTCCAATCGTAATCATTAAACTCAAGATATTATCTATTAAATGCTTTTAATTATTAGATTATTTTCTTATTTTTTTAAGATTATCTTGTTCTTCTTGATATCTTCTTTTAATAATTGATTTTTCTCTATTGCCAGTTAATTTTAGTATATATCTCAAAAACATACAACTATTGGAATCAACTTAATAGAATCCTGCACTCTAATTTATGATAGAATATATTAAAACTAAGGAAAGGACTGAAAAAGATATAGATGGAGGTGGCGGGAATATACATATCGAAATCCCTAACTACTTCACCGCCAACAAGTTTAATACCAAAGAGCTTAAAAACCCACCAGAAATCCCACCAAACTGCACTGCTAAATACGATATCCTTAAACATTTGTCTTAGCAAGTACATTTTCTTGTTTTACGCAATAAATTGAAATTACTTTTTGCAAAATTATCATTACGTAGTATGTTTGAAACAATTTTTTATTACAATTACATGGGGAACAATAAAAAATAATACCTGAAATTTAGATCTAATATTTCAAGTTAAATTATCCTACAAAAGTATTAATCCAAAATAAATCTAAATTTATCACTTAAAGCTAAAGGCATCGACAAAACATTTTGAAATTGCGTCCTACGTAGAACCTGAACCCTACATTGAACTCCACCATCAAGCTTCAAAGCTGATTCGGCACTAATTCTTCTTACTTCTATTTCATAACCTGGAATACTCTCAAAAATCTCCGCAGCAAAATTATCTAAAACAGGAATTCCATAAACAGGCATATATACTACCATTTTATCCCCATACATTTCTATTAACGAATTGTTATACATAGCATCAAAATTTCTATATCCAGTTATAGCGGGAATCCTAATAACGTTAAATCCAAGTCCCTGGAGTTGTAATTCGACTTCATTGAAAGCTTGAACACGTACATCAAAAGCATATCCGGTTAAATGGCCTATTATCTTACCATAAAGATCTTCTGCATTGTCTTCATTCACATCCAAACCAAAATAACCAATAAGATCCGCTAAATTGCTCATCATATCCTCATTAGACCAAGCTTCAAATATTTCGGCACTAATCTTAGGGTCAGCCAAAAGTATGGTGTTATTGCCAACAGGAGTTAAAGATGTGTCGATATGAGCATTGACCTTTCTTATATGCTCGCCACCTAAAATAACTAACTCTCTGCCAAATAATACTTCAAAATGCTGTATCACTTCTTCAGTAGATAGCCCTAATTTTTCCACATTCATCTCAATATACTGAGGGTACATATATACATAATTCTGATCAGTAATAATTCCTCCACCCTCAAAATATAACTCTGTAGTCACAACCTCTGCTATCAATTCTGGATACTGTTCTTGAATTAAAGCGGCTATTTCACTACCCTTGAATTTACTCGAAGCAATTATGGTAACTATTCCGTCAGAATCTTGGAGAATTTCCATGCCATCTTCAGCCCAACTATAGAGAGAATAATCCTCTAAAGGAGAAAAAGGGATAATGTTGATATTATTTTCAATGCCCCACTCTTCATCTATGATCTGTCTTATCCAAGCAGCAGTCTGTTCATTAGGAACCATCAAAGCTACCTCTACATCCGAATCTAAGCTATCCAAGATATCCTTATACATACCTAAGGCATTAATCTCTTCAGGTTGCATATGATCTACATTGATACCCAGCTGCAGCAATACAAAATCAGTTTTACCAACATTATCAGGCAAAATAGACGGAAGCCCTAAAGGAACAGGGGTAAAACTAGGTCCTTCTTCTACTAAAGGAATAGGGGTAATAGGTCTTTCCCTTATTGATGGCAACATAATATCAAGATTTCCATCACCTGGAGTTAATTGTATGGAGTCAGGAAGACTAAATCTAACATTTGGAGATAACTCTACAGGTTTAATAGCTTCAATTTCAATGCTAAAACATAAGGATATATTCAAACTAACCATATAAATAATTAAAATAGATAGAACAACAATAATTTTCTTAAAATATATAATTCTAAACCTACTATTTTCCATAATATACAATTTTTCTATACCCTGATTTAAGTTCCACTTTATCTTCATATTCAACCTATAACATGCAATTTTAATGCCAAAAACTATTATTTTACACTATTGCCTAACTTCTTATCTAAAAATGATTTACTTAATTATTTCTATATTATTTTTGTTAAACAGTTATTAAGTAAAGTGGGAAATGACAACTAAGCATTACATTCCTCTTGTAAATATAAAATATACTACTTTATATTAAATTTAATAATATATTGGAATAAACCCTTACAACTAGACAGAAATCTATTTATAACCTGTTTAAGTCGCTTATCATCTATCCCCACCAAAAATACAAAAATTATGCTTTCTATGGGCAAATGATACCTTGTGATAACTTGACTTACCTTGTGATGGAAAGTATTGATTTTACTGAGGAAATAGCTACTTTTTACATAACTAACTGACTCTATTATATTACCTACTATATTAAAGATGGAGGTGGCGGGAATATACATATCGAAACTCCTAACTACTTTACCACCAACAAGTTCAATCTCAAAGAGCTCAAAAACCCACCAAAAAACCCACCAAA
Source organism: Candidatus Kaelpia aquatica (assembly GCA_030765335.1). Lineage (NCBI taxonomy): Bacteria > Pseudomonadati > Candidatus Omnitrophota > Candidatus Kaelpia > Candidatus Kaelpia aquatica. Next base: position 25,323 of record JAVCCU010000010.1, read on the forward strand.
CTGCACTGCTAAATACGATAACCTTAAACATTTGTCTTAGCAAGTACTTTTTCTCTGCCCTCTTCTGTGGAATGATCATAATGCTTTAAAAAGACCTTTAAATCTACATGTCCAGTAATAGCCATGATATTCTTTGGGGACAATCCCATATCAGACAGCTCAGTAACTATAGAATGTCTAAACATGTGAGGAGTTAATCTCTTTCCTAAAACCTTCTGACTTATTTTAGCAAGATACTGCCTATAGCAATCATCACAATGCTTATTCTTTCTGCTATTCGTAAATAACCAAATAGAATCCTCATTCTCTTTATAATAATGCTCTATAACTCTTGCTAAGCTCTTATCTATACTTTTAAGAATAAATGGATTTTTATTCTTTCTATGCTCTGCTTCTATTGTAATCTTCACAGGAATAAGTCCATCCCATACAATATTATCTCTCTTTACTGATAGCGTTTCTGCTATACCGACTATAAATGAGTACCAAGAATTCTACAATCAAAGATGGTTGGACTCCAATGATAATATCATTAGAATTTGGAGGAAATATTTAGGTCAGGCTGTGTGGCCAATCGAAAGGACAATAGAGATAGGCAACAATGAAGATGTTTAAAAATATTATACTGTTTATTGATCTATCGTTCCTTAAATCTCTTTGAACAGTCTGCTGCGTTTTATGTCTTACCTTCTGGATAAAGAAAAGATGTGATCCCTAAACCTATTGGGCTTGAATTTATGACTTCCCTTTTCATCGGGCAGGTTTATAATGCTGAGCGTTTGCATTCATCTTTAGGTTATCTGCCTCCTCCTAACAATTGGTACAGAGCAGTCTTACTTACCCATATTGATCTACTAATTGCAATATAATCGTCTCTTTCTTCTTCAGATAAATTATAATACTCATTCATTCCAACTGATTCTATTAAATCTTTCTGAA
>JAVCCU010000011.1 GCA_030765335.1 Candidatus Kaelpia aquatica
GGTGATAATGTTGAATTTGTAATAGAGTTAATCAAACCCGTAGCACTTGAGAAAGAATTACGTTTTGCTATCCGTGAAGGCGGTAGAACGGTAGGTGCTGGGGTTGTTTCTGAGATCATAGAATAGAAAATGCCAAACGAAAAAGTTACTTTAGCCTGTGGTGATTGTAAAGATAGAAATTATATGACTGCTAAAAATAAGACAAATAATCCGGATAGATTAGCGATAAAAAAATATTGTAGGAAGTGTAATAAGCACACTTTGCATAAAGAGACTAAATGATATTGCTATCGGTCGAGGTTTTGCTGATTGATAGCTAAAGAAGGCCTGTAGCTCCAATTGGCTAGAGCGCCGGACTCCAAATCCGGATGTTGGGGGTTCGACTCCCTCCAGGCCTGTAAATTATGCAGGCAGCTAGAACAGTTGCTGCTTATTTTTTGTAAAGAATTAAGGAGAAGATATGTTTGGCAAGGTAAAAAGTTTTTTCGGCAGCATTATAATGGAGATGAAGAAAGTCTCCTGGTCGTCGAGAAGCGAACTTATTTCGGCAACAGTGGTAACGTTTTTCTTTGTTGCTATTCTAACCATCTACGTTGGAACGGTAGATCTTTTAATGTCTAAACTAATGGGTTTTTTATTAAAGTAATATGGAATGGTATATAGTGCAGACTCAGACAGGGCAGGAGTATAAGGTGAAACAGATACTCGAGAGCTCTATTGAACAGGCAGGTATTAGAGATAAGATAGCAGAGGTCTTTGTCCCGACAGAGAAAGTCACTGAAATAAAGAGCGGGAAGAAGAAAACATCTGAAAGAAAGTTTTATCCCGGCTATCTTTTGGTTCACATGGAGATGGTAGATGAAGCTTGGCTCTTAATAAAAAGTACGCCTGGAGTTATACGGTTTTTAAGTTCTGGAGATAGAGCTGTTCCTTTAAGTGAGGATGATGTTTCAAAAATTCGCCAGCAGTCTGATGAGCGTATCGAACAGCCCAGACCCAAGGTTGTATTTGAACTTGGAGAATCAATAAGAGTAAATGAGGGGCCTTTTACTAATTTTAACGGTAAGATTGAAGAGGTTAACGTAGAGAAAGGTAAAGTCAAAGCGTTGCTTACAATCTTTGGAAGACAGACTCCAGTAGAGCTGGAATTCTGGCAAGTGGAGAGGATGTAAAAATGGCTAAGAAACCTGTTATAGTGAAGATTAAGTTGTATTGTCCTGCAGGGCAGGCAAATCCGTCTCCCCCCGTAGGTCCGGCTTTGGGTCAGCATGGGGTAAATATAATGGAGTTTTGTAAGGCTTTCAACGATAGGACGAAAGATAAGCCTGGATTGCTGCTCCCTGTGGAAATAGATGTTTACGATGATAGAAGTTTTTCGTTTATAGTCAAACAGCCGCCGGCTTCCATTTTATTAAAGCAGGCTTGCGGTCTGGCCAAAGGATCCGGAGAGCCTAACAAAGAGAAGGTCGGGACTGTTACAAAGAAAAAGGTTAAAGAGATTGCCCAAGAGAAGATAGTAGATTTGAATACGGATGATATAGAGGCTGCCATGAGAATAATAGAAGGCACAGCAAGAAGCATGGGCATAGATATAGTTGAGGGATAAAATGGTGAAGATGACAAAAAAACAAAAAAGTATCAGAGAATCAATTGACTTACAAAAAGAGTATAGCGTCGAAGAAGCTGTTAAAGTTCTTCAAGATTTGCCTAAAGCTAAATTCGATGAGACAGTCGAAGTCTCTTGCAAATTAAATGTTGATCCTAAAAAGAGCGACCAAATGGTTAGAGGTTCTGTTGTCTTGCCAAATGGTTTAGGTAAAGACGTAAGAGTACTAGTTTTCTGTAAGGGCGAAAAAGAGAGAGAGGCAAAAGATGCGGGAGCAGATTATGTCGGAGGCGAAGAGTTGGTTGAGAAGATAAAATCCGGCTGGATGGATTTTGATGTTGCAATAACTACGCCTGATATGATGCGGGAAGTCGGCAAGATAGGAAAGCTACTTGGACCTCGCGGACTCATGCCTTCTACTAAAAATGGTACTGTTACCGATCAGCTGGCTAAGGCTGTAAAAGAGTCTAAGTCTGGTAAATTGGATTATAGAATGGATAAGACCGGAACTGTAAATGTTGGGCTTGGCAAGGTTTCATTTTCCAAAGATGAGTTAACTCAGAATGTAATCTCTTTTCTGGAATCTCTTTTAAGTGCAAAGCCGGTATCCAGCAAGGGGCAGTTTTTAAAAAGAATTGCTATATCTACTACGATGAGCCCGGGATTAGCCATAGCTCTTTCGGAGGTTCAAAAATGAAGATAGGTCAGTATACAAGACAGCTTATGATGGATGATTATAAGGGCAAAATGGAAGATTCCGAATATGTATTTTTTACTAATTTTAAAGGTATATCTGCTGATGGGATGAGAGATGTCAGATCTCAGCTTAGAAAGCATTCTGCAGGCGTGGTTGTTGTAAATAATTCTCTTTTTAAACGTACGCTTAGAGATCTTAAGATGGATATGTTCTTAGAGTATGTAGATGGCGAGGTGGCTGTCATTTACGGTAAAGATGAGCCGATAGCCATTACTAAATTAATTCAGGATTTGAAAAAAAAGAATGAGAGCTTCTCTGTTAAAGCAGGATATTTAGAAGATAGACTATTAAATTCTGAAGAGGTTAAAGAGCTTGCCTCTATACCCTCTAGGGAGATCTTGTATGGACAGGTTGTGAATTTGATGAAATCTCCGCTTAACGGTCTAGTTTTTGCTCTTAAGAGCAATATACAGTCTTTAATAAATGTTATAAAGGGAATAAAAGAGAAAAAAGAATCTTAATACTAAAGATAAGGAGGTATTTGAAATGGTGGAAAAAAAAGAACAAGAGGCTGAAGTAAAAGAAGAACAGGTTGAACAGGAAGAACCTAAAGAAGAACAGAAGGAAGAGAAGGTTGAGAAGGTTGAGAAGAAAGCCGAAGAGAAGAAAGATCCTACGGCTGATTTAGGCAAGAAAGAGAAGAAGATCGTTGAATCTATAGAGACTCTGTCTGTTATGGAGCTTTCAGTGCTTGTAAAAGCACTTGAAGAGAAGTTCGGTGTCTCAGCTGCAATGCCTATGATGGCAGGACCTATGGCTGCAGGTGCTGGTGCTGGAGCGGCAGAGGTAGAAGAGAAGTCTATTTTTGATGTTGTATTAACAGAGATAGGTTCTAACAAGATCCAGGTTATCAAGGAAGTTAGAGCTGTGTCTAGTCTCGGATTAAAAGAAGCTAAAGATCTTGTAGAGGCTGCTCCTAAGGCTGTCTTAACCGGGATTAAAAAAGAAGAGGCTGAGGAGATTAAGCAGAAGTTAGAAGCAGTGGGAGCAAAGGTAGAATTAAAATAGTATTACAACTCTCTTATGTTGAATAAAACTAATACAAGGAGTGGTATAGATGTCTAAAAGGCGTAGTATTGTTAAAATAAAATCGCCGATAGAAGCTCCTAATCTCTTAGATCTGCAGCTTAAGCCCTTTTATGACTTTCTGCAGGAAAATGTAGCCAAAACTAAGAGGAAGCATTGGGGGTTAGAGGCGGTATTAAAAGAGACGTTCCCTATAGAGAGCGTAGATGGTGTTACTACCTTAGAATATGTCTACTATACAATTGGTAAATCCAAGTATTCTCTAGATGAATGCAAGAGAAAGGATTTTACTTACTCTGTTCCTCTGCGTGTAAAATTGCGCCTTAGAACACCAGATGAAGTTAGGGAGCAGGAGGTGTTTCTCTGCGACCTTCCCTATATGACTCCTCAGGGTACTTTTGTTATGAATGGTGATGAGAGGGTTGTTGTAACCCAGATGCATCGTTCTCCAGGGGTTAGCTTCGAAAAGAGTTCGCAGCTTTATGGTAAGGTCTCTTATCGTGCCAGAATAGTTCCCTATTACGGTAGCTGGTTGGAGTTTGAATTTGATCAATCTAAGGTTTTAAATGTTTATATAGATAGAAGAAGAAAGTTTCCTGTCTCGGTCTTATTGAGAGCTTTTGGTTGTTCAAGTGACGAGGATATCTTGAAGACATTTGGCGGAACAGAGAGCTTAAAGATTAATAAGCGTTCTGATTTTAAAAATGTTGAAGATAGAATTCTCGCAGAGGATATTTTTGACCCCGAGAGTAAGCAGGTATTATTTGAGAAGTACCAGCTTATAACCAAAGTCAACGTTACGAAGTTGGAGAAATTAGGCCTTAAGCAGGTTAAGCTGGTCAAAGAAGAAGTTGCTGAAATAGTAAGCACGCTTAAAAAAGATACTACTACTTCTAAAGAGGAAGCATTAACAGAGATCTTTCGTAAGATGCAGCCGGGTAACCCTGCGACTATCGAGAATGCTGAAGGTTATTTTCAAAGACTCTTTTTAAATCCCAAGCGATATGATTTACAGCGTGTAGGAAGATTTATAATAAACAGAAAACTTGGAATGAAGACATCTCTTGATAAGCGTACCTTAGATAAAGAGACTGTTGTTCAGGTTATTGATTATATGCTGAAGCTGCGTAAAGGAGAGGGTGAACCCGATGACATAGATCACCTAGGTAGTCGAAGGATAAGAACAGTCGGCGAGCTCTTGCAGGAGCAGTTTAGAATAGGACTTTTAAGAATAGAGCGGGTATCACGCGAGAGAATGGCGGTTTATGATATAGAGTCTTTAATGCCTCACCATCTTGTAAACTCTAAATTAATATCTGCATTGATCAGAGATTTTTTTGGTCGAGGCAGCCTATCTCAATTTATGGATCAGACTAACCCTCAGGCTGAATTGACCCACAGAAGACGTTTGAGTGCTTTGGGCCCCGGAGGCTTAGATAGGGAGCGTGCTGGTTTTGAGGTTCGTGACGTCCATTATTCTCATTATGGCAGAGTATGCCCCATAGAGACACCCGAAGGTCCTAATATCGGACTCATTACTTCACTTGCATTATATGCTCGAATTAATGAATTTGGTTTTATAGAGACTCCTTATAGAAAGGTAAAGAATAAGAAGGTTTCAAATGAGACCAAGTATCTTACCGCTGATGAGGAGGATAGGTATGTCATTGCTCAGGCTAATGCGAAACTGGATAAAAACAGCTGTTTTATAGATAAAGAGATCTTCTCTCGCTATAAGGATGGATTTATTAAGGCAGACCCGTCTGATGTTGAGTATATGGATGTTTCTCCTCAGCAGATCGTGGGTTCTTCGACCGGATTAATACCGTTCTTAGAGCATGACGATGCTAACCGTGCTCTTATGGGTGCCAACATGATGAGGCAGGCTGTTCCGCTTATGACTACGGAGTCGCCGCTTGTTGGTACAGGGTTTGAAAAGAAAGCTGTCGAAGATTCAGGCACCCTTGTTCTGGCTGAAAAAGATGGTACTGTTCGTTATGTTGATTCTGAACACATATCAGTAGGAGCCAATGAATATAGTTTGACTAAGTTTGGACGTACCAATGCCGATACTTGCATAAACCAGAGACCCTTGGTTAAGATTGGGGATAAAGTTAAAGCTGGTGATGTCTTGGCTGATGGTGCTGCAACTGATGATGGAGAGCTTTCCTTAGGCAGAAATATACTTGTTGCTTTCATGCCTTGGCGTGGATACAACTTTGAAGATGCTATTATCTTAAGCGAGAGACTTGTTAAAGACGATGTCTTCTCCTCTATCCATATCGAAGAATTTGAAGTTGAGGCTAGAGAGACAAAGCTAGGGCCTGAAGAGATTACCCGAGATATCCCTAATGTCAGTGAAGAGATATTAAGGAATCTTGATGATAATGGTATTGTGAGGATCGGGGCCGAGGTAAAACCATCGGATATACTTATTGGCAAAGTATCTCCTAAGACTGAATCAGAGCTTACGCCTGAGGAGAAACTGTTACGCGCTATATTTGGAGAGAAAGCCGGGGATGTCAGGGATACATCTTTAAAAGTTCCGCCAGGTGTATTTGGCTTTGTTATAAATGTCGAGGTCTTTACTCGTAAAGAGGGAGCTACTTTAAGTAAGGAAGAAAAAAGCAGAGAACTTAAAGAGGTAAAGGTTATAAGGAAAGAGTATGAGGCCAAAGTAAATCAACTTAAAAAAGATAAGCTTAGCAGATTGTCAAAACTGCTTTTAGGTGAAAAACTTAGCGCGCCTCTGTGCAGCATGGAGACGGATAAGGCTTTAATAAGCGATGGTGTTTTGATAAATGATAAGCATATAAAACAGCTTAGTCATTGCGATCTTGAAATTATTAAGCTAATAGAAAATGACTCTAAGGAAGAGGAGATTTTCAGAGTCCTTAAACTCTATGACGACCAGATTGAGGAAGTACTATATGAGATGGATGCAAGGATACATAGAGTTAAAAAGGGCGATGAACTTCCGCCTGGAGTTTTAAAGAAGATTGTAATTCATGTGGCGAGTAAGAGAAAGATTGTAGCAGGAGATAAGATGGCTGGAAGGCATGGTAACAAAGGTGTTATTTCTAAGATAGTACATGAAGAGGATATGCCTTATCTGCCAGACGGTACACCTGTAGACATAGTACTAAATCCTTTAGGAGTGCCATCTCGTATGAATATAGGACAGCTCTTAGAGACCCATCTCGGCTGGGCTGCAAAGAAGCTGGGTTTTAAAATTGCTACGCCTGTATTTGCTGGCATAACTGAAGATGAGATTAAAGGTTTTCTAAAAGAAGCTGACCTGCCTGAGGATGGGAAGATCACTCTCTATGATGGAATGAGCGGTGAACCTTTTGACCAAAAGGTCACAGCGGGCTATATCTATATGATGAAGTTATCTCATATGGTGGACGATAAGATTCATGCCAGGTCTATAGGCCCTTACTCTCTTGTTACTCAGCAGCCTTTGGGCGGAAAAGCCCAATTTGGAGGCCAGAGATTTGGAGAGATGGAAGTTTGGGCCTTAGAAGCATATGGTGCTGCCTATACTCTTCAGGAGATGCTTACTGTTAAGAGTGATGATGTTCAGGGCAGAACTAAGATATATGAGTCTATAGTTAAAGGTGAGAGTGCTTTTCAGCATGGGACTCCGGAGTCACTGAATGTTCTCTTGCGGGAACTTCAAGGTTTGGCGCTGGATGTAATAATAGCTAAGGATAAAGACGCAGGAGAGGCTAAAACAATGAAAGCAAAGAAGAAGGGGAGGGCAAAAAATGCATAAACAGCCTGACCAGTTTGATCATATAAGCATAAAGATGGCTTCGCCTGAAGTCATAAAGAGCTGGTCTCATGGAGAGGTAAAGAAACCTGAGACCATAAACTATAGAACTTTTAAGCCTGAGAAGAGTGGGCTGTTCTGCGAGAGAATATTCGGTCCTAGCCGTGATTTTGAATGCTATTGCGGTAAATATAAAAGAGTTAAGTATAAGGGCGTTATCTGTGATAGATGCGGCGTTGAGGTTACTCATTCCAGGGTAAGACGTGAGAGATTAGGCCATATTGATCTTGCAACCCCTGTTGTTCATGTCTGGTTTTGGAAAGTTTTACCTTCTCGGATAGGTACGCTGTTGGATATGACGATAAGAGAGCTTGAAAGAATTATCTATTATGAAGAATATGTTGTCATCGATCCTGGGGAGACTCCTCTTAAGAAGAAAGAGCTTTTAGCTGAAGCAAAGCTTCAAGAGCTGCGCGCTAAGTACGGCAATAAGTTTAAAGCTGGTATGGGAGCTGAGGCTATAAAAGAATTAATTCAAGAACTGGATTTGGCGAAGATCTCTAAAGAGGTAAAGAAGAAGTTAGCCGGGATACCAGTTGAAAAAATACCAAAAAAACATATTAAAAGATTAAAGGTCGCAGAAGACCTTATGCGTTCTGATAATGATCCGGAATGGATGATATTAGATGCGCTTCCTGTTATCCCTCCTGACTTAAGGCCTCTTGTTCCTCTTGAGGGTGGAAGGTTTGCTACCAGTGATTTGAACGACTTGTATCGCCGTGTAATAAATAGAAATAATAGATTAAAAAAATTGATAGAGTTAAAAGCTCCTGAAATTATAGTAAGGAACGAAAAGAGAATGCTGCAGGAGTCGGTAGATGCTCTTTTTGAAAACGGTAGACATGGTAGGGCTGTTATGGGACATGGCAACAGACCCTTGAAGTCTCTCTCTGATATGTTAAAAGGTAAACAGGGGCGGTTTCGTCAAAACCTTTTGGGTAAGAGAGTCGATTATTCAGGAAGAAGTGTTATTGTCGTCGGTCCTGAGCTTAAGATATATGAGTGCGGGCTTCCAAAGATTATGGCATTGGAACTCTTCGAGCCTTTTATCTTAAGAAAGTTGAGAGAGAGAGGGTATGTCCACACTATTAAGAGCGCTAGAAAGCTTATTGAAAAGGCCACCGAAGAAGTGTGGGAGATTTTAGAGGATGTTATAAGAGACCATCCTGTTTTATTGAATAGAGCTCCTACTTTGCATCGTCTCGGTATTCAGGCATTTCAGCCTAAGCTTATAGAAGGTAAGGCTATCCAGATCAATCCTTTAGTTTGCACACCCTTTAACGCGGACTTTGATGGAGACCAGATGGCTGTTCACGTACCGCTTTCAATAGAGGCTCAGATGGAAGCACGCCTTCTTATGCTTGCATCGAATAATCTCTTTGCGCCTTCACATGGTGGTCCATTAATATCTCCGACGCAAGATATTGTTTTGGGTTTATATTATATGACCAAATCTAAAGATGGAGAGCTGGGTGAAGGAAAAGTGTTTGCTAACATGGCTGAGGTTATATACGCTTATAATGATCACGAGGTCTCTCTGCATGCCAAAATAAAAGTAAGGCTAGATGGTGGTAATCTAATAAATACAACAGTTGGAAGAGTTATCTTTAACGATATTTTACCTCAAGAGATGTCCTACTTTAATACTCTTTTAAATAAAGGCAAGATATCTGAGGTAGTCAAAGATGTTTATAAGGTTTGCGGGCACCATGAGACAGTGAAGCTCTTAGACCGCATGAAGAGAATGGGCTTTGAGTATGCTACGACTGCAGGTATGTCTATGTCTGTATCTGATTTGAAGATACCCGATTTAAAAGAGGATATTATTAAAAAAGCAAGAACTCAAGTTGCCGTAGTTGAAGTTGAGTATAAGAAAGGTTTTATAACAGACGGTGAGCGTAATAATAAAGTGATAGATATCTGGACCCACGCAACAGATAACATTGAAGATGAGACATTTAAAGAGATGACAGAATTTAATCCGCCGTTTATGATGGCTGACTCTGGAGCAAGAGGTTCGCGGCAGCAAATAAGGCAGCTTTGCGGTATGAGAGGTTTGATGGCTAAGCCATCAGGTGAAATTATAGAACACCCTATCGTAGCTAATTTTAGAGAGGGTCTTTCGGTTCTAGAATACTTTATATCTACTCATGGTGCTAGAAAAGGTCTGGCTGATACGGCTCTTAAGACAGCCGATGCCGGATATTTAACCAGAAGACTTGTAGATGTTGCTCAAGATGTTCTGGTATCAGAAGAAGATTGCGGTACCGTTAATGGTATATTTGTCTCTGCTATAATCGAAGGCGACGAAGTCATTGTAACTTTGGGAGAGAGAATAATTGGTAGAATTGCTTGTGACAGCATAGTTGATATCGTTACCGATAACATAGTTGTTAAAGCTGGAGAGATTATCGATGTAGCCAGGGCTTCAAAAATAGAAGAGCTGGGTATTGAAAAGATAAAGATAAGAAGTGTTCTGACTTGCGAGACTAAGAACGGAATTTGCAGGTTATGTTATGGTTTGAATCTTTCAACAGGCAAGCTAGCTGAACTAGGTGAAGCCGTTGGTGTTGTTGCAGCGCAGTCAATTGGTGAGCCTGGTACGCAGCTTACCATGAGAACTTTCCATATTGGAGGTACAGCTACAAGGATAATCGAACAGTCTCAAGTTCAGTCTCGTTATTCTGGTTTTGTTAAGTATCATAGTTTAAAATTTGCAGAGAAAGAGGATTATTGTATTGTTTTGACTAGAAACAGTCAGATAAGTATTAACGATGAGACTGGAAGAGAGTTGGAACGCTTTGCTATTCCTCAGGGTTCTCTGCTTAAGTTTAAAAATGAAGCAGCAATTAAAAAAGGAGAAGTTTTTGCAGAGTGGGATCCTTATACTACTCCCATCTTAACTGAGATCTCTGGTGTTGTTAAATACGAAGACGTAGAGTTAGAGCATACAGTAAAAGAAGAATATGATGAGGTCAGCGGTCATACAAGGCTTGTTGTTGTTGAGTATAAAGGAGATTACCATCCTCAGGTACTTGTTCTCAATGAAGATGAGACTGAAGTGCTTGGTTTTTATCCTCTGCCTCCGGGAGCGATTATTCTTGTTAAAGATGGAGCTAAGATTTCTTCTGGTGATGCCCTGGCTAAGACTGCAAGAAAGATGGTTAAGACCCGTGATATCACAGGCGGTTTGCCTAGAGTTGCTGAGCTTTTTGAAGCTAGGAAGCCTAAGAACCCTGCTATTATTTCTGAGATAGATGGAATCGTTGAGTTCGGTGCTTTTAAAAAAGGGCAAAGACAGATTGTGGTTAAGTCTGAGACCGGGATGGTAAAAGAGTATAATATTCCGCATGGAAAACATTTAAATGTGTATAGAGGCGACCATGTAGAAGCTGGAACTGCTTTGACTGACGGGCCGTTGGTTTTGCAGGATATTCTCAATGTCTGCGGAGAGAAGACATTACAAGAGTATCTAGTAAACGAGATTCAAGAGGTTTACCGTCTTCAGGGCGTTAAGATAAACGATAAACATATTGAGGCGATAATAAAACAGATGATAAGGAAGGTAAAGATAGAAGAGCCTGGGGATACAAGTTTCCTTTATGGCCAGGAAGTCGATAAGTTTATATTCCGGGAAGAGAACGAGAGAGTGATTGGTAAAAAAGGTAAGCCTGCTAAGGGTAAGCTTATCTTACAAGGTATAACCAAAGCATCATTGACTACCGAGAGCTGGATATCATCTGCAAGTTTCCAGGAGACTACACGGGTACTGACTGATGCAGCTTTTGCAGGTAGGGTGGATAATTTAAAAGGATTAAAAGAGAACGTTATAGTGGGTCATTTAATACCCGCTGGCACAGGTTATAAAAACCATAGAGAAGTAGAACTAGTTAAGAATAAGGAGTCATAAGAATGCCTACAGTCCAGCAGTTAATAAGATTAGGCAGGAAGAAAAAACGTAAAAAGACTAAGTCTCCAGCATTGAAGAATTGTCCGCAGAGGCGCGGTGTCTGTGTTCAGGTTAGAACCATGACGCCTAAAAAGCCTAACTCAGCTTTAAGGAAGGTTGCCAGGGTACGCCTTACCACAGGAATAGAGGTGACTTCTTATATTCCTGGAGAAGGGCACAATCTTCAGGAGCACTCCATAGTCTTGGTAAGAGGCGGAAGAGTGAAGGATTTACCCGGTGTCAGATATCATATAGTAAGAGGTACTCTTGATACTGGAGGCGTTGCGAGTAGAATGAAATCTAGGTCTAAGTATGGCACTAAGAGGCCTAAGAAATAAGCATACTATCGGGAGGTAAATAGAAGAGATGAGAAGAAGAAGAGCTGAGAAAAGAAAAGTTACTCATGATCCCGTATATAACAGCATCTTGGTTCAAAAGATGATTAATCTAATGACCTTGGATGGCAAGAAAGTTGTTTCTGAGAATATAGTATATGGGGCTTTTGATGTTATAAAAAAGAAGCTTAATAAAAGTACAGACGCAGAGGTTCTTGAAGTTATTCAGAAGTCTATCGATAACGTTAGACCAAGGGTTGAAGTTAGAGCTAAGCGTGTTGGCGGTTCTACTTTTCAGATCCCTATTGAGGTTCCTGAAAGAAGAGCGCTCTCTCTTGCGCTGCGTTGGATAAGAGAGTCTACAAGATCAAAGAAAGGCAGGTCTATGAGAGAGAAGCTTGCTCAAGAGCTTATGGATGCTTATCGTGGTGAAGGTACAGCCGCTAAGAAGAGAGAGGATACTCATAGGATGGCGGAGGCAAATAGAGCTTTTGCACATTATAGGTGGTAAGAAAAAATAGTTGCAAGTTGAGACAATAAAAAAGGGTATAGATATAAATAAAATGAGTGCTGATATAAAAAAAATTAGAAACATAGGTGTTATTGCGCATATTGATGCTGGTAAGACTACAACGACAGAGAGGATGCTTTATTATTCCGGTAAGTCTTACAAGATAGGAGAGGTTCATGAAGGTACTGCTGTTATGGACTGGATGAAGCAGGAGAGAGAAAGAGGTATTACTATTACTGCAGCCTGTACGACTATTCCCTGGCATAACAAGAGGATTAATATAATAGATACTCCAGGACATGTTGACTTCACTGCTGAAGTCGAGAGGTCTTTAAAAATTTTAGACTCAGCTGTCATTATATTCTGTGCCGTAGATGGAGTAGAGGCTCAGTCAGAGGCTGTCTGGAGGCAAGCCGAGAGGTATAAGGTACCTAGGATTGCCTATATTAATAAGATGGATAGAGTCGGGGCTAATTTCTATAACTGTGTAGCCGACATGAAGAAAAAGCTTGGTACCAACCCTTTGCTCCTGCAGATCCCCATTGGCAGCGAAGCTGATTATAAAGGTATGGTAGATTTGATAGAGATGAAGGCGATAGTATATAGTGATGATACGGGGCAGAAATATGAGTATGAGCAGATTCCTCTAGATCTTATGCCTAAGGTAAACAAGTATAGAGAGAAGATGTTAGAGAAGCTTGCAGAGTTTGATGATGAACTATTTGAGAAATATGTTCATGGCGAAGACGTTGACACAAAGAAGATAAAAAAGGTTATTAGGAGAGCAACTATTTTAAATAAGGTTGTACCTGTTCTCTGCGGTTCATCTTTTAAGAATAAAGGTGTACAACTTCTACTGGAAGCTATCTGTGATTATATGCCGTCACCTTTGGATGTGCCTCCCATTTGCGGCCTTAATCCAAACACTGAAGAAGAAGAGAAAAGAGAGGTTAAAGATGGAGCTCCTTTTGCTGGATTATGCTTTAAAATAATAACCGATCCATTTGTTGGAAAGCTTAACTATGTACGTGTTTATTCAGGAAGTATTAAGAGCGGTTCATATATATATAATGTAAATAAAGAAAAAAAAGAGAGAGTCACAAAACTGCTGCGGATGCATGCAGATAAAAAAGAGCCTTTAGATTTTGTTGAGGCAGGAGATATAATTGCAATTGTGGGCTTAAAAAATACTTCAACAGGTGATACTTTAGCCGACGAAAACCATCCTATAGTATTAGAGAGTATGCAGTTTCCTGACCCGGTTATATCTTTGGCTGTTGAGCCCAAGACAAAAGTTGACCAGGACAAACTCTCTAACGGGTTATTTAAATTATCCGAGGAAGACCCGACGTTTAAGATTCATTATGATGAAGAGACAGGGCAGACTATTATATCCGGTATGGGAGAGTTGCATCTTGAGATAATACTGGATAGATTGGTAAGAGAGTTTAATGTTGGTACCCATGTAGGAAAACCCCAGGTTGCTTATAAAGAGACAATAACTGGAGAGGCTACCGTTGAAGGGAAGTTTGTGCAGCAGACAGGCGGCCGTGGTCAGTACGGTCATGTCAAGTTATTCGTAAGGTCTGCTGAAAAGGGTAGCGGGATAGTAATAAATGATAAAATTAAAGGCGGATCTATCCCTAGGGATTATATATCAGCCGTTAAAGACGGAATTAATTCTAGTTCTGACTCTGGCATCTTAGCCGGGTTTCCAGTTATAGATTTAGAGGTGGATATAATAGATGGTAGTTACCATGAAGTTGATTCTTCAGAGCTTGCTTTTAAAATGGCTGCCAGAATGGGATTCCAGGAAGGTTTAAAACGTGCGAAGTCAGTCTTGCTTGAGCCTATAATGGATTTAGAAATATTTACACCTGATGAATATTTAGGTGAGGTTATGGGAGATATAAGTTCTAGGCGCGGCGATATTAAGAGTATGGTCGACAGGGCAAATATAAAATTGATAAGAGCATTTGCCCCCTTGTCAGAACTCTTTGGATATGCTACAATTATCCGCTCGTTAACACAGGGAAGAGCAACATTCGTTATGCAGCCTTCTCACTATGATGTTGTACCAAAAAATATAGCAGAAAAAATAATTGGAGAATTTTAATTTTATCAGGAGGTAAAATATGGCTAAAGAAAAGTTTGAACGAACTAAGCCGCATGTAAATATTGGAACAATAGGTCACGTTGATCACGGTAAGACAACGTTGACATCAGCTATAACATCTACGCTTGCTA
>JAVCCU010000012.1 GCA_030765335.1 Candidatus Kaelpia aquatica
TCATTTACAGTTATTCCGGAGGTTCTGGAGGCCTTATTTCCTGCCACTCTTTTATGCTAGTAGTAATATCAAAAGTTTGCGACAAACCCTGCCTCTCAACCTTTCTTTCTACAACAGCGTCTAACCGCATAAAGGAGAATAAAGAGTTAATGGTTTTAGTAGGGTCAAATAGAGTAATTGAATAAGGCTACAGCTACAGTGGCAGCTGTTTCAGAACGAAGCCTGGCGCTGCCTAGGCTAAGAGGTTTAAAACCATGATCTTCTGCTAATTTATACTCCTCTTCTGTAAAATCACCTTCAGGCCCAATTAGCAATACTGCATTGTCCTTCATATTTTCAGAGGTTATATTAATTTTATTGCCCTCTATCTTAAAAATAAATTTCCCCTCTCTGTTTTTATATTTATCCACAATAGATGCAAAGACTAAAGGAGGTAATACCTCTAAGAGATATGGATTGCCGGATTGCTTTATGGTCTCAATAGCAATCTTTCTCCATCGCTCTAATCTCTTTTTAATCTTCTCTTCTTCTTTTAACTTAACCACCGATCTTACTGCTATTACTGGCTGCAGAATTGAAACTCCTAGCTCTTGAGCTTTTTCAACTACCGATTCCATAGCCTCTTTTTTAATTAATGACTGTAATAGAACAACTTCTTTACTCTTTTCAACAAAAATACTATTTAATACTTCAATCTTAGCATGATCTTTTGTTTTTATCCTAATCTCTCCCTCTAAAATAACGCCTCTTCCATTGAGGACATACACAATGTCAGATTCTTTTAATCTCAAAACTCTATCTAAATGATAGAATTCTTCATCCTTCAACAACACTGTTTTATCTTTTTCTTCTAACTCTGGATTATAAAAATAGTGTTTATCCATACTTTAATTATAGATTTTGGAGGTGAAGGGGTTTGAACCCTCGACCTTCTCATTGCGAACGAGATGCTCTCCCAACTGAGCTACACCCCCGTCTTAATCGTTGTCAGGCAAAGGAATGTAATATCCAGCTAACCTTAATATGTATTCTCTCTGCTCTTGAGTATCGCGCGATCATCCTTAAAATTTAGCAATTTTTTAGTTTTACTATTTTTTGAATCTTTAATCTTTGACAACACATGTTTCTTTGAAGTTAGAGCAATAACTTTATCTTGTTCAATAACACTGACTTAATCTAATCTTATCTTTACATTCTGTTGTAACTTATTTTTTTATTTAAACTAACTCTGCCCTTAACCCGACTAGGGATACTTGTCAATAGTTTTATAAAATATATAGCTTCTATTGTCTAGCACCTAATCTATATATTTTAAACTCTTTATTTGTATATCAAACTTTAGGCAAGGTTATCTCTTTTTGAGCCTGATACTTCCCTTTCTTGTCTTGATACGAAACCATGCACTCCTGGTCTGACTCAAGAAAAAGCAGCTGAGCTATACCTTCTTGAGCATATATCTTAACATCATTCTGAGAAGCATTGATTATAGAGAGCGTAGCATAACCTTCCCACTCCGGCTCAAAAGGAGTAACATTTATCACTACACCGCAGCGAGCATAGGATGATTTTCCAAAGCATACCGTCAAAACATTACGCGGAATCCGAAAATACTCTAGAGACCTCCCCAAAATAAAGCTCTTTGCCGGAATTGTTAAAACATCAGTCTTTATATCTTGAAAAGAATCCTTGGGGAAATTTTTAGGGTCTATCGGGTCTTTAAAAGATGTCTTTAAAACTTTAAACTCATCGCTCAATCTAAAATCATAACCATAGCTTGAAGTTCCAAAGCTTATGCCTGCTCTTATTTGAGACTCCGAGAAAGGTTCAATCATGCGGCTATTCTTCGCCTGATCAATTATCCATCTATCCGCTTTAAGCATAAAATACCTCTTTTAAAAATACTATTTCTGACTCTATGTCCTTTTAACACTTGGAGTATCCACAGCCCATACACTTAAGGCATCCCTCTTCATGAACAAGAGCATTTCCGCAATCAGGGCAGACACCTACAACATTCTTACCCCTAACTACTGCAGGAATTTTAATCTCTTCTATTCCTTCAATCTTATTCTGAACCTCTTTCTCTCTTATTCTGTCTTCAACCACTCTGGCTATAGCATCAGCACAAGAGAATATTCTTGTGCCGCCTTTCTCCCAGGACGGAGATGGGCATCTAATACCTTTAAGCTGTTTTATTATAGCTTCGGGATCGACTCCGGCTCTTATTGATGTTGATATCAATCGCCCTATAGCTTCAAGTTGAGATGCAGCGCAGCCTCCGGATTTACCCATCTGCATAAAGACCTCAAAAATATTTCCTTCCTCATCTTCATTGATAGTTACATAGAGAGTACCGCACCCTGTTAATGCATTCGTAGTTGTTCCCCTTAAAACATTGGGGCGAGGGCGAGGCTTAAAAACAATCTGCATATTATCTGGAATCTCTTGTTGTATCCCAGATCCAGATGTCGTATCTCCTATATTGAGAACCTGCTCTTCACGGCTCTTATCTCTATAGATAGTTACTCCTTTACAGTTTAGCTTATACGAGAGTAGGTATGAATCTCTTACATCATCCATAGTAGCAGTGCTGGGAAAGTTTATAGTCTTTGAGGTTGCATTATGCACAAACTTTTGAAAAGCTGCCTGCATCCTAATATGCCACTCCGGCTCTACATCGTGTGCTGCAACAAAGACGCTCTTAATCTCTTTCGGTACATCATCGGAATGAGTACAGCTTCCCTCAGCTGCAATATCCGCTATCAACTTCTCTGAATAAAGATCTCTTTTTTGCAAGGCTCTCTCAAACTCAGGATTTACCTTCAGCAGCCTGTCATTATCCATGACATGCCTTGTATAGACCAAAGCAAAAAGCGGCTCAATGCCTGATGAGCAATCTGATATAATACTTATCGTCCCGGTAGGAGCTATTGTAGTGAGAGTTGCGTTTCTTATTTTGATTCCCCTCTTATCCCAAACGCTTCCTTCATAAGCAGGAAATACTCCTCTGCTCTCGGCAAGTTCTTGAGATTTCACCATAGACTCGTTTAAAATAAAGCTCATTACCTCTTCGGCCAAATTGACAGCATCGCTAGAGTTATAGCCTAAGCCAAGCTTAATCAGCATATCGGCCCAGCCCATAACACCAAGTCCTATCTTGCGTGTATATTTTGTCTGTTTTTCGATCTCAGGAAGAGGAAACTGATTCTTATCTATAACATTATCTAAGAAATGGACTCCGCGATGGGTGATTACTCTCAGCCGCTCCCAATCTACCGCCATCTCTCCATTCTCTTCTTTAACCATTTTGGAAAGATTGATACTCCCTAAATTACAAGACTCGTAAGGCAAAAGTGGCTGTTCACCGCAAGGGTTAGTTGACTCAATTCTACCTATATTTGGAGTAGGGTTATCCTTATTTATCTTATCTATAAATACTAGGCCGGGCTCACCATTCTTCCAAGCCTGCTTGACAATTAAATTAAAGACTTCTTCTGCCTCTAGTTTCTGGGTAACTTTTCCATCACGAGGATCTCTTAATTCGTATTCACCCTTCTCTTCTAATGCCTTCATAAACTCATCAGTGATTGCAATAGAGATATTAAAATTGGTAATCTCTTTGTTGTCATCCTTTGCTGTTATAAACTCCATAATCTCAGGATGGTCAACGCGCAATATTCCCATATTTGCCCCGCGCCTCTTTCCACCCTGCTTTATCTCCTGAGTTGCTGCGTTATAAACCTTCATAAAAGATATTGGACCGGATGAGACTCCATCAGTAGAGCGTACTCGGCTATTTCTGGGACGCAGATGTGAGAAATCAAAACCAGTTCCGCCACCGCTTTTGTGGATTAAAGCTGCGGCTTTAAGTGATTCAAAAATTGAAGCTATGGAATCATCTATGGGTAGCACAAAGCAAGCGCTGAGCTGCCCTAGAGGCCTACCGGCATTCATTAAAGTTGGCGAGTTAGGCATAAACTCGAGTTTCGACATCATGTCATAAAAAGAGGCTTCTATAGCTTCTACTTCACTATCGGAATTACCGTAATTTTTATCAGCAGATGCGATATATCCAGCTACTCTTTCAAACATCTCCTTGGGGGTTTCAACAACTTGACCGTTTGAATCTTTAACTAGGTATCTTCTTTCAAGAACTTTTAAAGCGCTCTGGGTAAGACTGACTGACATGGAAGCCTCCTTTCTCATAAGAATCAAAGATAATACAACCTATAGTGTTGTGTCAAGAATAAAGTACTATATTTGGTATTTATACACATATTTCAACATAATCCAAGCTACGAAAATAAAATACTCTCTCCCCTCCAAAAAATAAAGACTAAACCTTCTTCCGCTGCGCAAGAAACTTTCTCAGCTTATTGTAACTGAGACAGTTTATCACATCTCTCTTATTAAGCCAAGCACGTCTTCCAACAGATACTCCGTACTTCATCATATCAAAATGTTCCTTAGAATGAGCATCTGTATTTATTGTAATTAATACTCCGCACTCCTTTGCTCTAGCAGCATTTATATCTGTTAAATCTAATCGCAAAATATGTGAATTAATCTCTAGGGCAACTTTATATTTTGCTGCAGCTTTAAAAATAGCATCCCAATCAACTTCATAAGGATCTCTCTCACCAAGCAATCTTCCGGAAGGATGGGCTACGATATCGACTAAGCCTGATTCTATGGCAGAGAGAATACGCTCTGTCATCTTCTCTTTTGATTGCTTAAACCCAGAGTGTACCGCAGCTATTACAATGTCAAGCTTCCCTAAAATATCTCTACCCCAATCTAGACTTCCATCTGCTTTTATATCCATCTCTGTTCCGGTTAATATTTTAAAATCTTTATACCGGCTTTCTATCTTTTTTATTCTCTGAATCTGATCCAGTAATCTCTCTTCATTTAGTCCATGAGCAACGCCCAGAGATTTAGAGTGATCAGTTATTGCTATATATTTATATCCTCTTCTATAGCCAATCTCTATAACTTTTTCTAAAGAGATCCTGCCATCGCTAAAATCTGAATGAATATGTAAGTCACCTTTTATATCTTTCTCTTCTATTAACTCAGGCAATCTCCCCTCTAGGGCTCTCTCAATCTCTCCTCTATCTTCTCTTAGTTCAGGCGGAATAAAATTCATGCCCAACGTTTTATATATACCCTCTTCATCTCTAGATGCAATCTTCTTATCATCTTTAACTTTGAAAACCCCGTACTCGTTTATCTTTAGGCCTTTCCTTTGAGCAATCTGCCTTAGATGTATATTATGGTTTTGAGATCCAGTAAAATATTGTAGAGCCGCCCCGAAAGACTCCTCACTAACTACCCTTAAATCAATCTGAATATCGCTCTCTGTTAAAATGCTCGATTTTGTTTCACCTCTTACAATGACATTTTTAACAATACTTAAACTGTTAAACTTATCCATCACTTTCTCAGGTTTACTTGATGCAGCAAGTATGTCGATATCACCTATGGTGTCACGCATGCGTCGCAGGCTTCCGGCAATACTTATTCTCTTAACCTCTTTTAATTTTTTAAGCTCAAGGATTATGCTTTTAGCTAAAGGCAGAGCCAGACCTAAGAGCATCCTCTCGTTACCTCTTTTAAGAAACTCAATTCCTTTAATAATATTCTCTTCTGTCTTCTCTTTTATGCTTGGGAGCTCTCTTAACTTGCCTTCTTTAGCTGCTCTCTCTAGTTGGGCAATAGAGGTAATATCTAACTTTTGGTAGAACAGCTTCACTTTCTTTGGACCAAGACCTGGAATCTTAAGCATAAGAAGAAGGTCACCTGGTACTTCATCCAATAAATCATTGAGATAGCTAATCTCACCGTCCCTATAATACTCTTTTATCTTCTCAGATAGGTCCTTACCCACCCCTGCTATCTCATTTAACTTATCCTCTTCTACTAATCTATCTAAATCATGGGGCAGGGATTCTAGGTTGTCTGCGGCCCTGCGGTAGGCGCGGATACGAAAAACATTTGCATCTTTTATCTCTAAGATATCTGCAATCTTGTTAAAGATATCCGCAATCTCTCTATTTTTCACAGAGATATTATATAGAGAATAAAACCAAAGGACAAATGGATTAAGGATTATATACTATATATAAAGGAAGGAGGTTAAGCTCTGCAAACCTATACTATTTACTGCAGCAACTTTTGTTAGATAATTGACTTTACACTAAATACAGATCCTTAATGTTTATGTTAAGCATATATACTTAGTAGTTCTATTTAGCAGCTTGATTTCTTCTCTATAAATTTACTTATACTCTTGGACCTTACTAAACTTTATGTGGTACATTCCAGCAGCGTAGCCAAGACTACATGAGAATATAAGCAGGGAGAAGAAGAGCATAATAAAATGACTAAGTCTTATCTTCTTGGGCATTGCGAGTCTAAGCTTAGCAGCCTCTTCTGTCTTCTTAGGATTGAGCTTCTCAAGTATATCTTTGATAATTGCACCCGGTGAATCAAAAGTAATCTTATTATCAACATCTAACTCTGTATTGATAAGCCTGGTTGATTCTTTTACATCCCCAAGTAAGAAGTTAATAAAATTAGATATAGAGTTCTGTATATTAAGGGTTGAATAGACATCAAAGAAATTGAGGTTGCCAAACAATGCATAATGAGAATCTGGTATGTCATAATTTTCTGTGTTACCTTTTATAACTCCTACAAACTCTATTGGAACCTGTCCTGCCTCAACTAATAAAGCGAGCTCTTGATTCTGTGAA
>JAVCCU010000013.1 GCA_030765335.1 Candidatus Kaelpia aquatica
AACTCGCGCTTTAATTCCCCTCGCGGCAATATATACACGTAAGAATAAATTGTTTCGTGTGAAATACGCATATTCATACCATTAGGATACAAGAGAACTATTCTTTTAGCAATCTGTTCTGGGGACCATTTCTTGGATAAATAAAACAGTACAATTTTGCGCAATGCACGATTGTTATCCAACTTACGATTCTTATGTCGTTGATGAAGAATTTTGTTACTGCGGCCTTGTGCGAAAAATGCCCGATAAAATTTACGATTAACAACGCTTTTATTTATCTCTCGGGTTATGGTGCTTGGAGATCTATGGAGATTTTTAGCTACTTCCCTGAGGCTCTTTCCTGATGCAACTTGTCGAGAAATTTCTTCTCGTTCAAAACATTTAAGTCTTTGATATTTTGCCATTAGCAACTCCTTTCCCTGCTATTATAGCAGTTCAAAGTGTTGCACTAGACCCTTGAACCTAATTTATATATCAGTAAGTTATTTAAAATAAACATGTTACGTATAGTTCGGTGAAAGGGCAGAGGCAGTCCTTACAACGAGGAGGTCGGAGGTTCAATCCCTCTCTCGCCCATTTTATATCAACGACTTACAACAACTGGCTTTCTGCCGTGTTGCAAAAACAGCAGCAGTTTAATGTTTTATATTAATTTAAGATTTTATTTAATCCATATAAGAGGTAAAATAATTAAATAAGGTACATAAAAACAATGTGGTGATATGAGTAAAATAACTACTGTAAAATGGTTGATTGATCCGCATACGGAAGCTAAGCATGCTATATTGAAAAAATATCTTGCTGCTTGGTTCCCAATTATTACACGATTTTCTAAAAGAGTGATTGTAGTAGATGGATTTGCAGGTCCAGGAGAATATAGCAATGGACAAGATGGCTCTCCAATAATTGCTATAAATACATTTTTAGAGCATAAAGCAGAAATGAAATCTGAAGTTATATTTTATTTTATCGAAAAGAATAAAGATAGATGTGAGCATCTCAAAAAGAAGCTTTTGGGTCATTCACATTTGATGCCTTCAAATATGAAATATAATATAGATTGTTCAGAGTTTTCTGAGACGTTAACATCTGTTTTAGATGATTTGGATTCTAAAAGTCAACAGTTAGCCCCATCATTTTTCTTTATAGATCCGTTTGGTTATAAAGATATACCAATGGAGCTTATAAAGAGGATAATGAGTTATAAGAAATGTGAAGTGTTTATTACTTTTATGTATGAAGAGATTAATAGATTTATAGCAGTTGACAGTCAGGAGTTAAATGCTAATAAGTTATTTGGTACTGATGAATGGAAAAAAGTAAAAGACGCTATTAATCCAGATCAAAGAGTGGAAATATTACATAGTTTATATAAAAAGCAATTGGAAACAATGGCTGGTATAAAATATGTGAGATACTTTAAAATGATTAACAAGAGTAATAAAACTGATTATTTTTTATTTTTTGGAACAAATAGTATTGTTGGCTTGAAACACATGAAGAGGGCAATGTGGATGGTCGATGAAAATGGAACCTATCAATTTTCTGATGCAACATACAATCCGAATCAATTAACGTTGTTTGAAGCAGAGCCTAATTACGGTATGTTGAAAAGTATGATTGTTGATAAATACAAAGGTAGTGTTGTTTCTGTAGAGAATTTGAAGGAGTTTATTATAGTAGAGACTCCTTTTCTTGAAACAAATTATAAAAAAAAGATACTAAATATTATGGAAAAAAATGGAGAGATTAAAGTGCATGGAAAAAGAATTAAAGGTACTTATCCTGATGAAAGAGGTATAAGTATAGAATTTTTATGAAACAATGAATCCAATAATTTGTGAATTGAATAAAAAACAAAAAGATAATCACAATCCTGTAAATAGACCTATTTTTGGAACTTTAGAGTGGGCGTCGAGTAATGCAAATTTTATTAACGGTTGTAAACACGATTGCAAGTACTGTTATAGTAAATCTATGGCAATTAGATTTAAAAGAAAGAATAAAAATAATTGGAGGAATGAACAGGTAAGGCACAATTGTTTTTTGAAAAATTACAAAAAAATTGATGGCACAATAATGGTTCCTTCCTCTCATGACATACATCCAGATAATTTAGATTTTGCATTGAAATTCTTTAAGAAAGTGTTATTGCCTGGTAATAATATTTTAATTGTAACCAAACCTCATATTTTATGCATAAAAGCTATATGTGATAAATTTAGTAAATTTAAAGATAGAATATTATTTAGGTTTACTGTAGGATCAAGCAGTTCGAAGGTGCTCAATTTTTGGGAGCCTTATGCTCCACCATTTGAAGAAAGAATTAATTCTTTGAAGCACGCTTATTACCAGGGATTTAATACAAGCATATCTTGCGAGCCAATGTTAGATAATAATGTAGGTTCTGTGATAGAAGAGACAGAGCCTTATGTTACAGATTCTATATGGATAGGTAAAGCAAATGCGTTAATTGGGCGTTTAAGAATAAATGGTGTTATAGATAAACAAACAATGGATAAAGCAAATGTGTTATTGAATTGGCAATCAGATGAAAACATCTTGAAATTATATAAAAAATTTAAAACAAATACTAAAATCAAATGGAAAGAAAGCATTAAGAGCGTAGTAGGTATTGAAATTCCAACGATAAAAGGTTTAGATATATAAGCTATTATGGTTTAATTTCTGGCGAGAGAATATGCTCTTTGTTATTTCTATTTACCGTGTTGCAAAAACAGCAGCAGTTTTTATGCAGATAATGGGCATAATGGGGGAAAGTTTTATATTTGTGTTTTAAAACTAAAGATGTTATATATCAATAAGTTGTTTCAAATAAGTAGGTTATAAAAAGTTTGGTGGAAGTACAAGAGTAGCCCTTACAACGAGGAGGTCGGAGGTTCAATCCCTCTCTCGCCCACCAGCTCTTCTCTAGCCTTACAAATACCTTGTATTTATAGCAATATTGGATTAAAATGTGAAAAGATGAAGCTAAAATCTCTACTTTTATTTACATTTACAGTAATCCTGTTTGTAGGTGTTGTTTTTGCTCAAGAACTTAGCAACGGAATATCCAAGGAGAGTGTTGAGTCTATTTTAGGTAGACCAGACATGGTAACAACAAGAGATGATTTGCAGGCTCAGATATACCCCGTAATCATAGATGTAGATAGGCATGACAAGGAGTTTGAATTCTGGATATATTACCAGCATCCAGATGGTAAAAAAAATTGGGGTTTTGTCGAGTTTAATACAGATAGAGAAGTAGTTGATTTTTCAATCCATACTCCAGGTCAGAGGAGTAAGTATCTTTTAGAGATGAGCTCTCCTGGTGCCGATATCTTTAAAAAGATAGGACACTATAACGGTGACGATTGGAATCTTATGCCTGACAAGAGCAAGACGCTTTTAATTATTGAGATAATGGATAATTTAAGAGGTAAAAATGTTTTTATAAATAGACATCCGTTCTATTATCTGGAAGAGTTAGACTTTTTTTTTAAAGAAGATGCCTATGGGCATTTTACCGTGATTAATACACTATATACTTTTGCGCTATTAAGCAGGGATTGGGATGACGGCCTAGATAAAGATGAAAGAATTAAGCGCACTTTGCCTACTGATATTTGGAGTGATTTTATAAGATGATACCGATTGAGATACGTAAATTCGTCAAGAAGTTTTCTTATGGTTTTTTGGGGACCTCTGATAAGGGAGGTAAGCCGAATATATCTATAAAAGGTGTTGTGTCGGTGGACTCTAAGAGTCTCTATTTCTGCGACCTATTTATGGCTAAGACAAAGAAGAATCTGGAGATTAATCCACAGATCTCATTTTTTGTGATTGATTGGGATAGCTTTGTAGGATATCAGTTTAAAGGTAAGGCAAAGGTTGAATTTAAGGGAGAGTTGTTCGAGAAACATGTAAGCAGCTGGGAGAGGAAGCGTAATGATTTTATAATATCAAGGATGATTGATAATCTAAAGAGTGATAAAATCATAAAAAGACACGATCTCTACCTTCTAAAACCGGAGTATCTGATTGTAATGGACGTAGAAGAGATATACGATTTAGTCGAACCTATCAAGATGCTGGTTAAAACACATCTTGACAAGGTGGAGAGTTGAAGTTATATTATCGAAGAATAATAACTGAAAGAAGGGGAATATGGAAAAAGATAAAATAATAGAGGAGTTTTCTGTCCATGATAAAGACACGGGTTCACCCGAAGTCCAAATCGCTATTTTAACAAACAAGATCATTTACCTTAATCAGCATTTAAAGGAACACAAAAAAGACAACCATTCAAGGCAAGGTCTTCTGATTATGGTGAGCAAGAGGAAGAGACTTCTCAGCTACTTAAAAAGAAAAGATCAAGCGAGATATTTAGGTCTCGTGGAGAAGCTTGGTTTACGCAAATAATCCTCCATATGCAAACCCGCCTTTTAATAACAAGGAGCTATAATGAAAGAGGAAGTAAGAGTTAAAATTGGTGAAGAAGATATTATAATAACTACAGGAGAGATGGCAAAGCAGGCTAATGGTTCTGTGAAAGTACAATGCGGGGATACTGTTGTTTTGGTCAATGCAGTCATGTCTGCTGAAGTCAGAGAAGGGATAGATTTTCTTCCCCTTATGGTGGATTATAGGGAGAGGACTTATGCAGCTGGTAAGATACCTGGAGGGTTTTTCAAAAGAGAGGGAAGGCCTACAGATAAGGAGATATTAACATCTCGTTTAATTGATAGACCGATACGGCCTTTATTTCCTGAAGGATTAAGAAACGAGGTTCAGATTGTAGCTATAGTGTTATCGAGCGACGGTAAGTATGATCCAGATGTTCTAGCTGTTATCGGGGCTTCTGCAGCACTCTATATCTCTGATATTCCATTTGAGTCTCCAATAGCAGGAATTAAGCTTGCTATGGTCGATGGTGAATTTATTATAAGCCCAGACTACAAACAGGTGGAGGATTCTGATCTAACCATTACCTTAATCGGAGATAAAGATGGTATTATTATGCTGGAGGGAGAAGCCAGAGAGATGAGCGAGGAAGATGTTTTCAATGCTATTAGCTTTGCTCAAAAATACTTCCCCTCTATTGTGGATGCTCAGAATGAATTGAGGAAAAAATGCGGAAAGGAAAAATTCAAGCCCGAGCTTTTTAAAATAAGCAGCGATACTCTTGATGCTATAAGAAAAGACGCAGGGGTTAAAATTGCAGAGATTAGTATTATAAAAGATAAAGAAGAGAGAGCTAGTTTATTTTCTTCACTTAAGAGTGAGCTGATAGAGAAATATCAGGAAGTCTATTCAGTAGGGGATATTAAAGAGGCTATCCATGTAATACAGAAAAGCTCTATTAGAGAGTATGCTATCAAAAATAAGAAAAGAGTAGATGGTCGATCGTTGAACGAACTTAGAGATATAAGTTGTTCGGTTGGAGTATTGCCTCGTACTCATGGCTCTGCATTGTTTACTAGAGGTCAGACTCAGAGTCTGGCTGTTACAACTTTGGGTACGACTAGTGATGAGCAGACCGTAGAATCTTTAGAAGGAAAATCGTCTAAAAAATTTATGCTTCATTATAATTTCCCTTCTTTTAGCGTGGGAGAGGTTGGTTTTATGAGAGGTCCAGGTAGGCGGGAGATAGGTCACGGTGCTTTGGCTGAAAAAGCTTTGAGAGCGGTGATGCCTAAGGATGAGGATTTTCCTTATACTGTTAGGTTAGTATCAGATATTTTAGAATCCAATGGTTCTTCGTCTATGGCTACGGTATGCGCTGGGTCTTTGGCGATGATGGATGCCGGTGTTCCTTTAAAATCATCTGTTGCAGGTATAGCTTTAGGTTTGTTTAAAGAGGGCGATGATGAGCTGATATTAACAGATATTGCTGGAATGGAAGACCACATTGGAGATATGGATTTTAAGATTGCTGGAACTAGGGCGGGGATTACTGCTATACAGGTGGATTTAAAAATAACCGGAATCAAGCTTGATTTAATATCAAAAATTCTAAAGCAGTCTCATGAGGCTAGAATCAAGATTTTAGATGTAATGGATCAAGTGATGAGTCAGGCCAAAACATCTGTATCAGCTTATGCGCCTCGATTAACTTCATTTAAATTAGATCCTGATAAGATAGGCGTACTTATTGGTCCTGGCGGGAAGACAATAAAAAAACTTGTAATCGATACTGGAGCAAGGTTTGATGTCGATGATGATGGTGTTTTACATATAGCTGCTGATGACGATGAGCAGCTGCAGGATGCTCTTAGAAGAGTTGAGGAGCTGATAAAAGATGTTGAGGTTGGAGAACTTTACGACGGTAAAGTCGTCAAGGTTATGAACTTTGGAGCTTTCTGCTCAATAGCTCCAGGTAAAGAAGGATTAGTCCATGTATCTGAGCTCTCTAATGAGTATGTTGCTAACATTGAAGATGTTATTAAAAAAGGAGATGAAGTCAAAGTCAAAGTTATTGGCATAGATGATGCCGGTAAGATAAAGTTGAGCATGAAGCAGGTCGAATGATTTTGTTGGGAGATTTATGAAAAAGGAGATTCTCTGCCTGCTTGGGGTAGCAATAGGTCTGTACCTTTTTTTAGCAATCATCTTTTTTTCGCCTCTATCTCATCCAGGTCTCAGTTCTAACGGGATTGATGCTGGAAGCTTTTTCAGGAATATTACCGTTCTCTCTGGCTACTTTTTGCGTAGTTATTTTGGGTTGATGAGCATTGTAATTCCTGTCGTTATTTTTTTCTGGACCTATATGTTCTATTTCTACGAAGAGGATTTCAAGCATTTTAGGGTCAAGCTGCTCTCTTTTTTTCTTCTTATCTGTTCACTGAGTTGTTCTGCTGCGCTCTTGAGTCATTTTAATAAAGAGGTTAGTTTTAATCTTTCCGGCATTGTCGGGTTCTATTTTTTAGATTTTAGCAGGAAGTATTTTGGTTATTCTGGAGCGATATTGGTAAGTCTCTCTATCCTGCTGCTCTCCGCTATAATGGTCACTGACTTACCGCTTTTAAGCTATATTATTACGGGATTAAAGAAATTATTTTTTATTTTAATCAAGGCAGTATCAAGTTTGTTTAGACAGTGCCTCAAAGTTAAAGAGTCTGAATCAAAGCAGAGGTTTTCTAAAGCAGAAAAGGAAGGGATTTTAGAGTTTGAAGATAATGTTTCCGGAGTTAAAGCCGTTAAGAAGAAACCAATATTTAAGATAGAAGATATAGAGAAGCCGCAGAGGCGTGTAGTTCTAAAGCAGTCTAAGAGTGTATCTCGAGGCGGGTTTACTTTGCCGCCTATAGATTTACTGGAATCTCCAGAGCAGAGTAAAGATCAAGAAAAAGTAGAGGATCTTCATGCCAAAGCAGAGCTGCTTGAGGAGACGCTAAGAGATTTTAATATCGAGGCCAAGGTTGTAAATATTGAAAAAGGTCCCGTTATAACAAGGTATGAGCTTCAGCCTGCTCCGGGGGTAAAAGTTCAGTCGATTGCTTCTCTATCTGAGGATATAGGTCTTGTTATGAAAAGTTATAATGTTCATGTAAGCCCTGTTGCCGGTAAAGGAACAATTGGGGTTGAGATTCCAAATATAACCTCTTCAATGGTTTATTTGAAAGATATTGTAGGATCGGCCAGTTTCCATACTCAACGTTCACTCTTATCTTTAGCGTTGGGTCAGAAAGTTTCAGGCGAGCCTCTCATAAGTGATTTAAGTGAAATGCCTCATCTTTTGATAGCTGGAACAACTGGTTCTGGCAAGACTGTATGTATCAACGCTCTTATAATCAGTCTTCTTTATCGTGCTACTCCTGATGAGGTAAAGATGATTTTAATAGATCCTAAGATGGTTGAGTTGATGCCTTTCAATGGCTTGCCTCATTTAATAGTTCCTGTTGTAACTAATGCTAGTAAAGCTGTTTCAGCTCTAGAGTGGGCAGTTGCGGAGATGGATGCTAGGTATAGGCTTTTATCTAAGGCGACAACTAGAAATATAGAGTCTTATAATCAGAAGAAAGATAAAGATGCTGAGTTGCCCCAGAGCTTGCCTTATATTGTTGTAGTAATAGACGAGCTTGCAGATTTGATGTTAGTGGCTTCTAAGGAGATAGAGGGTCACATTGCACGGCTTGCTCAGCTTTCTCGCGCAGTAGGAATCCATATGATACTTGCAACTCAAAGACCGTCAGTTGATGTAATCACCGGTGTTATAAAGGCAAATTTTCCTTCCAGGATATCTTTTAAGGTGGCGTCTAAGGTTGATTCCCGTACCGTTTTAGATTTAAACGGGGCTGATAAGCTTGTAGGCAAAGGCGATATGCTGTTTATACCTCCAGGTACGTCTAAGCCTTGCAGGGCTCAGTGTAGTTTGGTTTCAGATCAAGAGATAGAGAGAGTCGTCGGCTTTATAAAAGAACAGAGAGAGCCTGAATACGATGACAGTATTTTGGGTTCTTCTTCCGGGGCGCCTGGATTAAAGGTTCACGGCAAGAGAGACCAGGTATATAAAGAGGCGATTAATGTTATAATGCAGACAGGGCAGGCTTCGGTATCAATGCT
Organism: Candidatus Kaelpia aquatica; assembly: GCA_030765335.1. NCBI lineage: Bacteria > Pseudomonadati > Candidatus Omnitrophota > Candidatus Kaelpia > Candidatus Kaelpia aquatica. Next base: position 8,566 of record JAVCCU010000013.1, read on the forward strand.
GCAGAGAAGGCTCGGCGTTGGCTATACTAGGGCTGCCAGATTAATAGATATGATGGAAGAAGATAATATAGTAGGCTCCTATCAGGGCTCAAAGCCTAGAGAGATATTGATAGACAGAGAAGAGTATTTACAGGACCTTCAAGGGGCAGGCTGATCATCGGCTGAATCTATCCATGGCTAATATAGGAATAAAACTAAGAAAGGCGCGTCAAAAGTTAGGCTATGATTATGATTTTATTACTCAGAAAGCCAGGATACACCCTAAGGTTCTACAAGCCTTAGAAGATGAAGACTTTGGTTACTTTAAATCCGCTCTTTATCTAAGAAGCTTCTTGGGTAAATATGTTCGGTTTTTGGGGTTGGATGAGGATCAAATCTTAAGTGAACTGGATATGCTTCCGGCAGAGCTTAAATCTGGAGAGCAGGGATATGTTAAGTCCGGCTCTATGCCTAATAAGCTTGTTCTGATTTTTAAAACAACCATACTCTCTCTGTTTATAGTCAGCTCCATATACTTTGTATTTTTAGGAATTAAAAAGACATTAGCAGTATTTATCAATCATGATGGTCCTGATCTCAAAATGGAAGATGTTATGAATGTCGAGATAATAAATGATGGTATAGTTAAGGTTGAAGATGCAGCTGTCAAGAAGAGCTCAGAAGAATATCTTGCTGTACAATTAACAATAAAGGCTAGTGAAGATTGCTGGATTCAACTCCGCGCTGATAGTGAAAAGATTTTTGACAGTATTTTGAAAGCCAATCAATCTGAGACATGGAATGCTAACGAAGAGTTTGAGCTTTGGGTTGGAGAGGCATCCCGACTTTCGTTTATACTCAACGGTAGAAATATTGGTCCTATAGGGAGAGGTATTATAAAAGGGATAAAGATTACTTCTGCTGGCATAGACCTACCTTAAGCGTAGTCTTGATTAAAATAAAATAATGAAAGTTTTTTTAATAAGTTTGGGTTGTGCTAGAAACCTTGTTGATTCAGAGTATGTGCTGGATATAATTTCTAGAGAGGGATATGAGGTTGTAGATGAAGTGTCGAGCGCAGATATCGCTATTGTAAATACTTGCGGGTTTATAGGGGATGCCAAGGAAGAGTCGATCGATATAATTTTGGATTTGGTCCAAATTAAAGAAACAAAAGATATCAAAATTGTAGTAGGTGGATGCTTTACTCAAAAGTATTCCAAGGAGTTGTTGGAAGAGATTCCAGAGGTTGATGCTGTTATTGGAATCAATTGGGATGATCTAATAGGGATACTTAAGGATATTTTAAAAGGCGAAAGAGTCCAAAATATCAAAGAAGAAAGATATCTTTTGAACTATCCGACCAAGAAGAAGATATATCTGACCCCAGCTCATTTTGCATATTTAAAGATATCCGAAGGATGTTCTCATAGATGTAGTTATTGTGCTATCTATAATATAAAAGGTTCTTACAGAAGCAGGCCTCTGGACGATATTTTAAAAGAGGCCGAGTTTTTAGTAGGGAGAGGAGTGAGAGAGTTAAATGTCGTAGCTCAAGATACAACTTCATATGGCGTTGATTTAGGGCCTAGCATTGACATCACCAGCCTACTTAGAAGCATTAATGATATTGAGGGTGATTTCTGGATCCGCTTGCTTTACACGCACCCTCAGATGGTAGGAGATGATTTAATAAGCTGTTATCAGGAATTAAAAAAGCTCTGTAAATATCTAGATCTGCCCTTGCAGCATATAAGTAGTAAAATTTTAAAAGAAATGAATAGGCCTGCATCAAGAGAGGTAATATTCAGCTTAATAAAAGAGTTAAGAGAAAGAGTGCCGGGCTTATCGATTAGAACAAGTTTTATAGTTGGGTTTCCAGGGGAGAGCGAGGAGGACTTTAATGAGCTGATTGATTTTATAAAGGATATTAAATTTGATAGGTTGGGCTGCTTCAGGTATTCAAGAGAGGATAATACAGATGCCTTTGATTTTGAAGGGCAGATATCGGAATCTATAAAAGACCAGCGATTTAATACAATCATGAAAGAGCAGAACAGCATAGCGAGAGATCTTAATAATAAGTTGCTAGGCAAAGAGATTAGGGTTTTAGTTGAAGAGGAGAGAGGGGAATACTATCTTGCCAGGTCTGAATTTGATGCTCCGGAAGTAGACGGCATTGTTTATATTGAAAAAAGTGATAAAATAGATTTGGGAGCATTTATTAATGTAAGAGTAAAGGATGTATTAGAATATGACCTTATTGCAGAGATTGCCTAATATTTTAACCGCATCTCGTATTCTGTTTGCTCTTTTTTTTCTGTTGTTTATTTTTTCTTCGCTTAAGTTAGCATCGGTCATAGCCCTTGCTATTTTTATAGTTGCCTCTTTGACTGATTATTATGACGGTAAGCTTGCTCGCAAGCTAAACGTTACTTCAAAGTTTGGTGCTTTTCTAGACCCTTTAGCTGACAAGATATTGATTATGGGTGCTTTTATATCTTTTGTGAGCCTAGAGCTGATTCCTGCTTGGATGGTCATAATTATTTTAGCTCGGGAGTTTATGATAACTGGTTTAAGGCTTCTTGCTGCAGGCTTTGGGGGGACTATTCCGGCGTCGCGGCTGGCAAAACATAAAACGGTATCTCAAGTTATAGCGGTCTATCTTGTTTTGATATCAATCTGTCTTAAGGAGTTAAGTTTAGCATTAGCGTATATTGTGTATATAGAAACCGCAATGCTGGCCTTCATGTATCTTACGGTATTGTTAACCCTTGCCTCTGGCTTGGCATATCTCTATAATCATAAAGATGTTTTTGGCAAAAGAAAATCCGATAGCCTTAATTGAAGGTCTTGGGTTTACTATCCTAAGCGAAGAGATTCTAGTAGCAAGCTGCCCCATCTCTGCACTAGCTTTTAAAGATGATAAGTTTTTTTTTGTGGAATATCTATTTAAAAATAATCTTGAATTTATAGAGAAGCATTTCGATTGGATAAAGTGTAATATTAATCTTCTTAAATCGAAATACAGATTAAAAGATCTGTCTGAGGTTAACCTTCTTTGCTTATCTTTTACCGATGATGAGCTCAACCTAGAGGTCTCTGGATTTAAAGGCGAGCTAGTTACCTATAGAGCTCCTTTTAAAAACGGAGAGGATGGATTGCTGTCTTTTGACAATTGGACGTTTAATAAGGAGTATCTTAAGAGCAGAGTCTTCTCGCTCTTATCTAAGATCCCCAGAGAAGAAGCAGATATTGTAAGATTACTACTTACCCTTAAGTCATTATTTGTTAGAGAGGAGTCCGAAGATTATTTTTTGATTCAGGCTCAAAGTGAAGAATATAGGCTGAGATTTTTTAAGGATTTTATCTGGTTTCATAAAGGACCTGCTCCATTTAGGCCTAGGAAAATAGCAATTAAACCTTGACAATATTTTGCTTTAGGATATAATTTCTATCACGCTCTGGATAGCTAATCCAGAGTCTTGTTTTCTTGACATAGACCATAGCAAAGGTTACAATTACCTTTTGTCTAAAATTAGTTCTTTGAAATTTAGGTCGACAGTGCGGTAAAGTTAAAAAAAAGAGTAAGATCAAATTTTTTTCGGAGGGTTTGATCCTGGCTCAGAGCGAACGCTGGCGGCGTGGATTAGACATGCAAGTCGAGCGATCTGCCTTCGGGTAGATAGCGGCGAACGGGTGAGTAA
>JAVCCU010000014.1 GCA_030765335.1 Candidatus Kaelpia aquatica
GCCAAAGGAAGCAGCTGATCGTATAGTCCCAGGACATTGGGAAGGTGATTTAATTATAGGCGGGAGTCATGCTTCAGCTATTGGGACGCTTGTTGAAAGAACAACCCGAATGACATTTTTAGTTAAGCTGGAGAATAGGTATGCGAGGAATGTCAGAAAAGCTTTTGCTAAGGAATTTCAATATTTGCCAAAAGGGTTGAGAAAAACATTAACATATGATCGGGGCTCTGAAATGGCGGAACATAAGATTTTCACAAAAGAAACAGATATAGCAGTTTATTTTGCACATCCCAGTTCACCGTGGGAGCGAGGAACAAATGAAAACACGAATGGTCTATTAAGGCAATATTTTCCTAAAGGAACTGATTTTATGAAAATATCAAAGGTTCAGCTTAAAGAAGTGCAAGACGAGCTTAATGACCGTCCTCGAAAGACATTAGAATGGTATACACCACATGAAAGATTTTCAGAGTTGTTGCGTTAGAAACTTGAATCTACCTAACGTTTTTTGTTTCAAAACACAAATATAGAATTTCACCCATAGTCCCCATTATGCCCATTATCTGCATAAAAATAGTACACGTTTTAGTTACACGGTAAAATCTTCTCTACGGTAACAATGCTTCTAAATTTTTTAAACCAATCGTTATAAATAACATAACAATATGCTTTAGGGTCTTTTGCGCTTTCATACTTAAGCCCATTGATTTTTTTTCCATAAAACAACTGAAATACTGGGTGTCTTTCTTCGGTCATATATGGCTTAGAGATTCTTTTTTCTCTACAAATTGAATCCATATCTACTATTTCAATGTCCTCTTTTAATGTTATTTTATAGCAATCTTTACTCTCGAAATCAACAACCTCCTCAGGTATAACACTTTGAACTGACACGAAACAAGTTGCACCAGTACCTGCTACTGTCTCCCTACCCATGCTCATAGCTGTCTGATATTTTTCAAAAGAATAATCTGGTCTCTGGGAGACAAAACGATTTTCTGCACCAGTAGAACTCAAAGGATCGGCACCTTTATTAATCGATCTATACCATGTAGCCCCTAAGGGCACAGTTATCATGTGTACCGAAAAATCAATTTCATCAAAATCTCTCAATAAATCATCTAAATTGTTCAACCACATACTACGCCTGATTTTTCTAACTATTTTTTGAATATTTGATTTTACCATTCTAAAAATAATTCAAACACATTCTTTAATTTAGAATCTAAGTCTATTTGAGATTTTATATTGTCTACAACTATAAGCTTCGAAATAAGATTAACTTTATAATTAACCTTACCAACTTTAATAATCATACAACAAAAAGGTTTAGTCAAATATTTTATATTTTTATACGACTCATTGCGGTAACTACCAACTATTTCACTAAACCGTTTAAAATTAATTTTATTAGGAGAAACTAATAAAACAGATTTATGGATATTTTCTATTTTAGAGTAATTAAAAAAATTTAAGTAATATTCATATTTAATTCTATCTCTTGAGTGTGAATTCTTTACAAAACCTATAGTTCTTAAATCATATAGCGTTGGTTTCCAACGAACCATACTTAAGACATCTATAACCGCTTTGTCTTTTAGCAGCAACCTACCTTCTAAGTCATATCTTAAAACGCCGTTATTATCAATTGCTGCTTTTGAAGATTGTTTTCTAAACTTATTTTTCTTAAAATATTTATCTAAACCCTTGACGCATATAAGTTTTTTATCTACACAAGATAGCTTTCCATATAAATCAGAGTTTTGTATTTCTGAATACATTTTTTCCTTTCTTCTTATAATAGGAGCTATCACATGATTAACTCTTTTTTCCAATTTTTTTATAAAATCTTTATCTTTCGAATTTTTCCAAGAAATTATATTTTTACCATAAAGATCGAAATGTATACTATAATTACCATTTACATCATCAATTTTAGGTTTAAAATGATCTTTCCTTGATGTATAAACAACCGGAATAGACCGCTCTGCGAAACCAGCTTCATAATAAACACTTGGACGAGCATAAGTTAAGTCGGCTATTACAAAATCAGCTTCAACAATTTCTTCTCTAATTTTGGATGGAATTTCCTTATTATGCTCAATTTTATCTATTCTACAACAATATATATTTTTCTTTTTCAGAGATGTTTTGATTGATTTATAAATTTGATCTACATCGCTACGCTCAAAAGAAGTAGCAACAAAACACTTGAGATTCAATTTTTTATTCATAATCCTTTAAACAAAACTATACTATGGTAGCATTGTATTATTGCCATCGGTTTAAAACAATACCTAAATATGGATTTAAAGCAATATATGACCTTGTAAATCATATATTTACATAAAAATAGTACACGTTTTAGTTACACGGCAGGAAAGTACTTCGTCGTAAGTCGTTGATATGTAATGGGCGAGAGAGGGATTGAACCTCCGACTTCCTCGTTGTAAGCGAGGCGTTCTCCCACTGAACTACTCGCCCTTAAAGTATGAGAGCACCGGATCAAAAAAAACAATTAATACATCTAAAGCAGTATTGTTAAAAGATAATAAAGGTTTATCTTAAAAATTGCAACGCTATTTTCTACTTTAATATTACTTTATCAATATAGACTGTTCCCTTATTTTTAGTTGCCCACCCACTATCAAATATGAGATTGAACTCGTTTTCAGAATTTTTCTTTGTAAAACCTTTTAAATTTATTACTATCTTCTGCCATTTCGTAGTAATATCAACAAACTGAGAACCGCCCGAAAAACCCACAGCCGCCTTCTCCGAAAATCCAGACTTCTTATCTCCTTTTATCCAAAAAACTAACTGAGAATATTTTGATACATCAATAGAGCTAAAGTCAATATAGAATCCAGCATAGACAGCCTCTGATGATCCTAAATTGTATTTAAGTTCATAACAACCTCCAGAAAAACCAACCTTATCCGTAGTAACAACCGAACCAGCAACTATAAGAGTTTTATCCTTAGGATTTGAAGTCCAAACACCATGCCCGCTCTCATCCTGTCCATTAAAATTGACCTTTTCGGAAGCAAAAGAAGCAACGGCGCAGAAGACTACAAGAAAGACCACTATACTCCGTATCATATCTTACCTCCTTTTCTTAGAAATTTACTCTCTTTGCATCTATGTAAATTCTTTTATCAACCAGGCAACGCTATCATAGAGAATATCATAACAAACAACGCCACTGTCTCTATAATTCCTAGGACAAGCATATAGTTAGCAAAACCTTTGCCGGTCTCTGCCAATGCATCACAGGCCCGTGCAGCAGCTTTACCCTGCATATAGGCAGAGCATCCCATCGCCAATCCAGCCATTAATCCTATTGTCATCTGCATTACAGTTGACCCTAAATCATAAGGTAGATTAGCAGCCTGAATTTTATTCCTCAATATAAAACCGTAAAATATCTGAGTCAATGGCGCACCCACAAAAGCTATCATCATAAAAGGAGCTGTTTTGTTCTGAGAGAACGCCTTCTTCCAGGCTCCTATAGCTGCCATACCAGCTACACCTATACCTAAGGCAGAACCTACAGCAGTAAGTCCCAATGAAGCATTTAAATCTCCTAGACCCTGTATCATCTCTTGACCTCCTTATTCCTCAAACGGTTTATAACTATTTCCCTTCCACTCCAAATCAAGATGGGTTGAAAACTCAAGAACATTTAATCTCACCCCATGGACAAGAACAGACATCAAACCTAAAACTATATTCAGAGAGTGTCCTAGCAAAACAATTGCTATAGACGATATAATAGCAGGAACACTGTTAAATCCTATATTTGCAGCCATACTGTTAAAAGTAATTGCAATCATTACGGTAGCATAACCAACAGCAAAAAGACGTAGGTAAGACAAGATATCGGCGAAGAAGTTTATAATATCAAAAGGAAGATCTAATAACGACGATATTATTCTCTTTAAAATACTAGTTTTAGGCTTTGAAAATATCATTACCATAAGAGCTCCAAGAATAACAAACATAGGCATTGTTTGTGGAATCTGAAAATTCAAAACTACACCTCGAGTCAGCAGAAACATGGACCATCCAATGGCAATCCAGCCTAAATGACTGAAAAACTTAATAGAATTTGCAAAGCGCAGAGCTGCAACAAGATGAGCAATAGTGAGATGAGCAAACCCTAAAATAAAGCAGAGATAGATAAAATTATTTTGATTGGCATCAACAAAACTATTGAGACCAGATACCATGAAAAAATTAAAAAATGATACCTGAGAAATCCTCTCCACTCCAAACCAATTTCCTGTTATAGCTCCCCAGACAATAGTAGCAGAACTAAGGCAGTAGATAAGCTGCAGGATCTGTTTGGATATATTTTTATTTTTAATCTGAATTAAAAGAGCAGCTATTAAAAAAACAAGCCCGTAACCCGCATCACCTATAATCATAGCAAAGAATATGCTGAAGAACATAAGGAACCAGAAGCTAATATCATACTCCTCATATCCAGGTATAGTATCCATAAGCTTAAAGACAGGATCTATTATCCTTAACCAGCGAGGATTATGTATTAGAGTAGGTACTTCGCTAGGATTGTCTGGATCCCTCAAAAGCAATCCCCAGCTCTCCTTTTCTGCTAAAACATGTAGTATTTTAACTTTATCAATTGGAATAAATCCTTCTAAGAAACTAAAGCCCTCGCAGATATTAATCTCTGAATTAACCTGAGCAAACTCAAGCTCTTTACCTAGAACAGATTTATATCTATTAAAGCAATTTTTAAAACCAGAGAGATGTGTCAATCTCTGACCTATCTCTTGAATCTGCTTCTCTATATCAACCCCCTCCTTCTCAAGCATGCCATACTCTCTATTTGGAATCTGCTCAGGAGTAATAGGCAGAGAACTTTTACTATCAGCAATCAAAGCAATATAGAACCTAGATTTGTCTTTTTTAATTAAATAAGTGTCTTGTTTTACAGCTATATTCTTAAACTTTTTTTTATCTACAATGTATAGCTCCAGATTTATTCCATGCTCTCTAATTTTAGATAGAGAATCTAAAGAGAATATACCCCAATCTCTATACCAATCCAAACCTCTTCTTACTGCAGCTAGCTTATTCTGCAAATCATCTCTATCTCTACCTAAAAAATTTATCTCCTCTATAAATTTAGGAATTTTGCTTTCAGAGCAATCTTTAACACTCTCGGAGTTAAAGCTAGATATCAACTCTATAGCTTTTTTAAAGAGAGAGACTTTATCTTCCAAGAAAGATACCTCTCCAGAAGAGAGAAGCTTCTTTCTCTTTATATGCATAGCGCCTAATGATCTCAAGTTTTCAAGAGCCCTCTTTCTGTCCCTGTTTGAAATCAGCAAAGCTGCCTGCTTCATCTTAACTATCATTCTTAAACCTCTATCCTATCATCTCTGGTTTTTAATTTAGATTTTGCAATTTTACCTCTTACAACTCCAGACATAGATAGATCACCTAAAAAGACGTTTATCTTCTTTATGTTTTTTGCTGCTTCAGGAATCTTGACCTTCTCAAATAGATTGACACGTTGAGTCGTAACTCTCAGCTCCTCCTTAAGAACCTCTCTCGCCCTCTCTAAGACCAAGCTTTTTGCTTTTAAAGTAAGTACATCTCTGAAGACCCCTATGCCTCTATCAACCCAAAGAGGTGTTAGGTATAGATCGTAGGGGTGTTCTTTGAATTTTATATCTTTAAAGAGAGGGATATCAATACCAGCTATATTACCTTTTATTGCAGTTACTCTATCAACTTTAAAGAGATTCTCAATCCCAACATCTTCTCCGAAAACATCTATCCAGGCATTTAGTGATATTAAAAAAGACTCCATTTCTTCTCTGACCTTATTTAAATCTTGATGGTTTTTAATTATCTCTAACTGTAACTGCTGCTTCTTGAGCTGCAGCATTGGAAGGTATTTATTAAAACGCTTGAACGCTTCTTTTTGTTTCTTTAATTCATTCTTCGTCAATTTTAACTTTACCACAATCAGCCTCGCCAAAACTCCTTAATTAATTCGGTCCGAAACGGCACCTCTTCAGGGCTAAAACATCCCGAAAGAATCTCCCAGCCCTTATCTAAGGCAGCTTCTAAAGGTATATTTACAGTTAAATCCATCAATTCCTTTTCAAAGATAACTCCATACTTAAGAAGCTTTTGATCCCAAGCACTCATCTTAAAGCCCATATCCCTTTTCTCTTCTGTCTCCCTGTAGTCAGCATACAGCTGTATCATGCCATTCATAATAGCTCTATGATCAACACGAGTCTTATCATTAATCTGCTGCTTCAATCGGCTTAAGGAGCCAAAAGGTTCTATTCTGCCATTACGAAGATAGAGCTGACCTTCGGTAATATAACCTGTATTATCCGGCACCGGATGGGTGACATCGTCGCCTGGCATAGTCGTGACTGCAAGTATCGTTATAGAACCGCTATCTTCAAAATCTACAGCCTTCTCATATCTGGCTGCCAATTGACTATATAGATCTCCTGGATAACCTCTATTTGAAGGAACCTGCTCCATGGTAATGGCAATCTCTTTAAGCGCATCGGCAAAGTTGGTCATATCTGTAAGCAGGACTAGTACATCTTTGCCTGATAAAGCAAACTTTTCAGCTACAGCCAAAGATATGTCCGGTATCATAATGCTCTCCACTACCGGCTCAGAAGCGGTATGTACAAAAAAAATCGACCTGCTTAAAGCACCGCTGTTCTGCAACGTGTTCTTAAAAAACATATATTGATCAAACTTTAACCCTATGCCGCCTAAGATAATCATATCAACCTGAGCCTGTATTGCAATTCGAGCTAAAAGCTCATTGTAAGGCTCGCCGGAAACTGAAAATATAGGGAGCTTTTGAGAGACGACAAGGGAATTAAAAATATCTATCATAGGTATATTGGTCCTTATCATACGATTGGGTATCTTTCTCTTTACAGGATTGACCGTAGAGCCGCCTATCTCAATATTGCTTCCGGTTATAGCAGGCCCTCCGTCTTTTGGCCTGCAGCTGCCATCAAAGACTCTTCCAAGCATATCCTCTGAAAAAGGAACCTGCATAGGATGAGAGAGAAAACTAACTTCATCAGCGGTAGATATACCTCGACTTCCAGAAAAGACTTGAAGAGAGACATTATCTCTATCTAAGCTTATGACTTGAGCAAAAGACTTTCCCTTTTTAGTATTCACCTCAGCCAGCTCGTGGTAACTAATACCTTTAGCCTTTACGGTGATGACATCTCCTACAATACTATCTATCTTGCTATACAGCCTCTTCATCTCTCTTTAAAACCTCTCTTTCAATAAATTCATCTACCTCTTTCTCTTTGCTCTTAAATTCCAGAGATTCCCACTCAGTATAATTCCAGTCCAAAAACATTTGGCGTAATTTAAAAAACATACCTCTTAATTCATCTTTTGTTTTTAAATTAACTTTGACTCTAAGAATATAATCAACCTTTGAGAAGACATAATCCTGGCGCTCTAGGGGTGTAGCAGCGTCTACTTCATCATAACCATTCTGCTGCAAATAGACATAGTCTAAGAATTCAGTTTTCAGATATATTAAGAAATCCTCATTTGTCACACCTTCTTCGCCAACAACCTTCATCATCTGAGAGACTTCATCGCCTTTAAATATTGCCTCTTTGGCATAAGCTACTTTATCTTCTGATATAAAGCTCTTGTATTTAGACCAACTCTCCAAAGGAGATATAGAAGGATACTTTCTGGCATCGGACCTCTCGCGAGATAGACCATGAAAAGCTCCAACAACCTTTAATGTTGACTGAGTAACAGGCTCTTCAAAATTACCACCGGCTGGAGATACTGTCCCCCCTATTGTAAGAGACCCTCTCTCTCCACTTAGCAGCTCAACTTCACCAGATCTTTCATAAAAAGCAGCTATGCGCGATTCTAGATAAGCCGGGAAAGCCTCATCGCCAGGAATCTCTTCCAACCTACCTGAGACCTCCCTCATTGCCTGAGCCCAGCGTGAAGTGGAGTCAGCCAAAAGCAGTACATCTAAACCCATCTGCCTATAATACTCTCCAAGAGTTGCCGCAGTATATACTGAAGCATCTCTGGCAGCAACTGGCATAGAAGAAGTATTGCAGATGATTATTGTCCTGGCCATCAGGGATTTGCCAGTCCTATCATCCTTAAGCTTAGGAAACTCTCTTAACGTCTCAACAACCTCACCCGCCCTCTCACCGCAGGCAGCAATAATTACAATATCAACCTCAGCATATCTTGAAGTTAATTGCTGTAATACTGTTTTTCCAGCCCCAAAAGGACCGGGAATACAATAAGTACCGCCTTTGGCCACAGGAAAGAAAGTATCAATTATTCTAATACGTGTAGTCAAAGACTCAGTAGTCTGAAGTTTATTCTTATATGAGGTAATAGGGGCTCTTATAGGCCAACGAAAAGACATGGTGACATCAATGCTCTTACCTAATCTATTTTTTACTGTAGCTATAACATCTCCTACGCTATAGTCACCCTCAGGCTTCAGGCTTTCAAGAGTATGCTCTCCGATAAAATCAAAAGGCACCATTATGTAGTGCTTAAAAATCTCTTCTTCTACATAGCCAACATAGTTTCCGGCCAATAATAAATCTCCCTCTTTAGCAAGAGGGGTAAAATGCCATCTTTTTTTAAGATCTAAAGCTGCTAGATCAACTCCTCGAGGCAAAAAAAATCCATACTCATCAGCAAGAACATTTAAAGGGTTCTGCAAGCCGTCATATATATTACCTAGAAGGCCTGGACCAAGTTCAACCGAAAGAAGCTGATTACTGAATTCAACCTCATCTCCTACCCTAAGGCCTTTAGTATCCTCAAAAACCTGCATATATGCCAACTCTCCCCTGATCTTAATGACTTCGGCCTTAAGACGACCATCCCCTTTTAAAACATAGCCTAACTCATTCTGCATAATATGACTCTGTGGTTTAACCGTTATCATGTTTCCGCTTATAGATACAATACTGCCTTTATTAACTTTCATAGACTATCGCCTCATAACTAATATTTGAAATCTTATCAAATAACTCTTCCCCTCTCTCTTTGTCAAACTGGGAAATCTTATCTAAAATCTGAAGCTTATAGAAATAAAGCACTGCGCTCTCTAAATCAAAATGATGGTATGATTCAAGCTGATCAACGAAGCTCCATCTCAAATAGAATATCCCTAGCTCAATTTTAAGAGGATCTGTATCAGCTAAAATCGCCTTTAATATTTTATCGGTTATGGATTCTAGATCTCCTTCCCTAAATTTAACAATGTTATCTCTTAGTTTATATTCAAAACTCTTGTAATCTCTAATGATACCTCTATCACTATCTTTGATATAGATATCATCTATATCGGCTTTTTTTAAAATCTTGAAATCTGCAAAGCTCAACCACTTGACTGCCTGTTCTAGGAAATAGTCACTGCTGATATAATTCTTGCTATCAAAACTCAATAGAGGAAGCTGAGCGATCAGATAATAATACTTATCCATTTAAGCTTTTATTCACTATCTCTGCAATCTCTTTATTGAGAAATACAGCGATAACATCGGCTATACCCTGATCTGAAAAGTCATAATGCAGGTCTTCGCCTTTTACTCCGATTCTGAAACCTTTCTCCAGCCCCGGATGAACCTTAACCTCAAAACCAGCTGCTATTTTCTCTTTAAATTCATCGATCAGCAGGTCTCTTAAGGAGTCTCTATCTTGCTCTGAAGTTAAAATCTCAATAGAGTCATCTTCCCCCGGCTTCCAATTAGATAAAATCTGGACAATCATATCCTTAACTGCCTGAGGACTAAGAGACTTTGAAACATCTCTCTTTAGCAGGCTATCAAACACAACGATTACCTTCTCTCTTAAACTGATAATTGAATCTCTTACTGCTTGCTCTATTGCTGCCCTAGCTACATCCGCATATTTATCAGACTGAGATTTTGCATCTTGGACAACAATCTCGGATTTAGATTTTACTTCTTGTAAGATACGGACAGCCTCTTCTTTGGCTTTGGCTATAATTTTATCAGCCTCCTTCTTAGCCTCCTGAACACCCTCTTTTTTTATTTTTTCAATTAATCTATCTAATTCGACTTCCATATTAATCCTCCGATTATCTCCTTGCTTCTAAATTATAAAAAAGGAGCACGCGATTATACGTTCACAATATCCCTGCTCCCTGGTTTAAACAGTGGTATCTCTTTTTTACATAGAGGGCACTCCTCCTTAGAGTACGCCGGAAGAGTATATTTCATAAGAGATGAATATTTATTCCTTATTTTAAACTCTCCATCAAAACGGTCTACAACAGAAGCAACCCCTACAATCAACGGCTGAAAGCTCTTAAGTAATGACTTTAACTCTAAAACTGATTTCCCGGTTGTAAGCACATCCTCGACTATTAAGACTCTCTCCCTGTTTTTCACCTCAAAACCCCGCTTCAAACAGAGTTCTCCGTTAGAACGTTCTGCAAATATCGCTCTTGCACCTATAGCTCTTGCAACCTCATAAGCTAAAATAGTACCGCCATGTGCAATGCCAGCTATAACGGCAGGTCTTTCGAATCTAAAGTCTTCTATTAACGCATTGGCTATACGTGAAGTATGTTTAGGATATTGAAAAATTCGAGCCAGCTGGATATATTGCTCCGAATGCAATCCGCTGGATAATAAGAAATGTCCGCCTTGAATAGCCCCTGTCTCACTTAGAATCTCCATAAGTTCTTTGTCATTCATCTAATACCTCCTTAACTACCTTTACAGGATTATCTGCATTAAGTATAGACCTGCCGATAACAATATAGTCGGCCCCATTGTCAAATGCCTCTTGCGGCGAACCGCTCCTCTTCTGATCCCTATTTGCAGCACCTATCTTTATACCCGGAACCACTGATATAAAGCTCTGACTTATCCCTTCTTTTAATTTGCTGACCTCTGCTACAGAAGAGACAACACCGTCAGCTCCAGAAGTTAAAGCTAATTCAGCAAGTTTATAAACTATGCTATTAATTTTATTTTTAAAACCTAAAAAATGCAAGTCATTTTCGTCAATGCTGGTAAGAAGAGTTACTGCAAGCATCAGCGGTCTCTCTTTTTCGTCAAAACTATCCAAAGCCTTTCTTGAGTTTTCAATCATAGCCTTACCGCCAAAAGCATGGACTGTAAACATCTTGATTCCCAAATCTCCAATCTTTTTAACGCTCTCTACAACCTGAGTAGGAATGTCATGCAGCTTAAGGTCTAAAAAAACATCTGAACCATAGCTCTTTATGAGATCCACTGCTTCTCTACCGTAAGGAATAAAGAGGCGGGGTCCTATTTTAAAAGTTTTCACATAAGGGGCTAACATATCAAGATAGCAGCGCATGTCATTTATGCTATCTACGTCAAGTGCAATTATTATCTTCTCTCTCTTATCCAATTTCAAGGCTCCCAATTAAATCTTTATACTTTATTCCTCTCTCTTTAAGATAATTTTCTATACCTCTAACTACTTCCTCCGCCGCTCCGGGGTTTATAAAATTAGCGGTACCTATACTTAAAAGAGTCGCACCCGCAATAATATATTCCAATCCATCCTTATAATTCATGATACCGCCAGAGGCAATGATTGGCAAGTCTACGGTATTATATACATCCCAGACCCTCTTTAATGTTAGAGGCCTAATAGCAGGACCGCTCAGTCCACCCGATATATTAGCTAGTTTCGGCTTTCTCGTATATATATCTATAGCCATAGCTGAATAGGTATTTGCAACTGTTATTGCATCAGCTCCGGCATCTGAAACAGCCTGAGCAACAGAACGTATGTCCGTAACATCAGGCGAGAGTTTAGCTATTACAGGCTTAGATGATGACTCCTTAACAGCCTTTATAACGCCGTAACTCATGTGCTCATCTTGGGCAAAGACAGCCAGTCCACTCTCACTATTTTTTTCAAGGTTTGGGCAGGATATATTAACTTCAATAGCAGAAACCGCACTCTCTTTATCTAGGGCAACAGCAATCTCAGCAAACTCTTCAATCGTAAAGCCAGATATACTGGTAATAATCAAGCAATCAAGAGATTCTTTTATTTGCGGCAGGACCCTATCAAAATAATCATCTAGACCTTTATTCTGCAGACCTATAGAGTTTATTAACCCAAAATCCACCTCAGATGTTCTAGGCATAGGATTACCAGAATATTCTTTGAGAGTAACTGTCTTTGTTACAATAGCGCCGATCTTACTAAACGGAACGATATCACTCGCAAATTGGCTATACTCTACACAACCTGAAGAGAGAATAATAGGACTTCTCAATTTTAAGGAAGCAACCTCGATAGGAATCATAGATCTTCCCATAGAATATCCTCTCCTTTAAAAACAGGACCTTCCTTACATACTCTTAAAGTACCATTTCTGGTCTTTAAAGCACAGCCCCAGCAGAAACCCATGCCGCAGGCAAAGTGAGATTCAAAAGAAAACTGCGTCTCAATATCTCTATCTTTAGCTATTCTATAAATATTCTTCAACATCTCAATAGGTCCGGCTGAGAATAGAACAGAGTCAGGCTCAATGATATCAGCTAGATAATCGGTTACTACTCCTCTCTTTCCTACACTGCCGTCTTCAGAGACAACTAAATAGTCAATATTTAAAGAGCTCATAGATTCAGCAAATTTTTCACTCTCAGCCCCTGCGCTTCCAATAATAAATATCCCTTTATCTTTAGCTCTAGAGGATAGTCTCTTTGCAAGAAAACTGAGCGGAGCAAATCCTGTGCCGCCACTTACAATAATCGGCTTTCCCCGGCTTGGCTCTTTAAACCCATTGCCTAGAGGGCATATAATATCTAACTTATCTCCTGTTTTTAGCAAAGACATCTTATAGGTTATATCACCTCTTACTTTATAAAGAATCTCAACATAATTGTCTCTCTGGTCAAAGACTCCAAAAGGTCTTCTTAAAAACTGACCTTTATCTATTAACCGTAGCTGAAGAAACTGTCCCGGATTAACAGAGAGAGTTTCTGAAGTTTCAATAGAGAGTATAAAATATCCGGAGCAAAGCTCGGAATTAGAAAGTATTTTTACTTTTCTAAAATCTTTAGTTACTGTTGACATCCCGGACAATAATAAATCGATCGAGAGCTCATCTTGCTCTTCATGATCTTATTAGGGCAGTGTTCACAAAAATGGCCTTCTTTTCCGTAAACAAGATGCTGATACGCATATTTACCTGGATTACCCCAGATATCCAAGTAGGTATCTATTGAAGAACCCCTGGCTTTAAGCGCCCTAAGAAGCACATCTCTGATAGAAAAATAAAGCTCCTTAATCTCAGGCTCAGTAATATCTTTGGTCTTTCTAAAAGGACTTATCTTAGAACGATACAATATCTCGTTTACATATATATTACCTATCCCAGATATAATTTTTTGATCTAAAAGGAGATTGTAAATCTTAGTATTTTTATTATTTAAGATTTTACTTAAAACTTCAGGGGTAAACTCTTCGCTAGTAGGGTCAACACCTATGGCTCCAAGCAAAGGCACCTCTTTTATATCTTTCACTAAATACCACTCACCAAACCTTCTTCTATCATAGTAACTGAGAGTACTTGAATCTGAGAATACAATTTTTATTTTGGCGTCATGATTATTGCCGTATATTATCTGACCTGTCATCCTAAGATGCACAACTATCTGCAGCCCATTACTGAGTTTAAAAATTAGGAACTTACCCTTCCTGTCTACATCTTTTATCTTAGAAGATATTATCTTTTTCCAAGAAGAGACTGTTTTAGGTTTTTTAAGAAAGATTGTATCTTTAACTTCAAAATACTTAATCTTTTTCTTCTGAACTAAGCTTCTTAGCTCTCTGCGTATTGTCTCAACTTCCGGCAACTCAGGCATAACCTACTCCCTTCTTATCTGTTTTATTTTAAGCCACCATTTATTAAGTTTCGTCTTTATATCATAAAAGAAGAAACAAAACAAGGAGAGTTATTTTTAAAAAATATTAACTACTTCTTATTCTCTATCTTCTCATCATCAAAAACATTAATTCTGCCGCAAAGTTATATCTAGAATGAATACGCAAATCAGCTAACATTATTGATACTATCTAAATATTTCTTAGCCAATTCCTGGTGACTGCCAATCCAAAATACTTGCTTACACTTAGAACATCTATAAAAACATCTCTTACTCTTATAACTAGACATGGGGACTTTTTCTTTGACTTCTTCTCTGGTCAACTCTTTTAATTCAAAATTACACCTAATACAGCGTGAAAACATATTACTACTATCGATTTTTAAACCGAGCTTCTCTTTAAGGTCTTTGAGTTGAATTCTTAAATCTTGAGATTTAACTATAAAGACTTTTACCTTAGACTCAGCGGCAAAGAAGCACCTAGAAGTTACGACTACTCTCTCTTCTTCTAGAGCCTTTGCAATAAAAGCCCTGTTGCT
Source organism: Candidatus Kaelpia aquatica (assembly GCA_030765335.1). NCBI lineage: Bacteria > Pseudomonadati > Candidatus Omnitrophota > Candidatus Kaelpia > Candidatus Kaelpia aquatica. Next base: position 14,489 of record JAVCCU010000014.1, read on the forward strand.
GCCTTTAAAATAATAGGAGTCGTAATTTAGAAGCCTTAACCATTTAGTCAATCTTCCTAATTCAGAGCTGAGTATAAACTTCATTACTCATTTAACTGAGACTCCCTTAGCATCTCTCTGGCTTGAGGAGTCGTGTCTAAAATATTGACCCCCTCTGGAACTTTAAACTTAAAGGTTTCATCAGAAATATTAACATTGATCTCTACATTGTAAAACGATTGATAGAAGAGGAGTTTGCCGCTGGCATCATAATATTCCATCTTTCTCTGCATTCCATCTTCAAGAGAGATAAAAGCTTTGACTGTCTCAATCTTACCAATACCATCTAGAGCAGGATCGCCTCCTTCTTTGATCAACCCCTTTATTACATAGACTCTCTCTTGACCTAAATCTTCAATACCTAAAAATTCAGGCTCGATCATGTTGGACGTAACATCCTGCATATTGTTCTGATTCTTTATAAGATCTTCAGTGTTTTGGAACTCCTCTTTTAAAATGGAGAGGTCTACTTTAGAGGCAATTTTAAACAGAGGCATGTACTGCCAAATCTCTTCGCCGTCTGAGTAGATAGACTGCCTTGCATCCTCTCTCCCTTTGACTCCCATTATTACTCTCATTTTGTCTGGTTTAACATAGCTGATATCACCGCTTATAGTTGATTCAGCCTCAGAGCTTTTGAAGACCATCTCTATATCTGCTCTGTAGGAATCTATATTTTCGACCTTGCCCTTTATATCTTCAAGCACTCCACCTAAAGATAGATCTTCAGATAAAACCTGTCCAATGCTGACTAAGACGATAAAAAGAGACGCTAAAACCACCTTATAAAACCTCATAAACAACCTCCAATTAATTTAAAATCATCAACCAAAACTTTACCTTTTGAAACAACAGTTCTAACCCTTCCTTTTAACTCCATATTTAAAAATGGAGTATTTCTGCTCCTAGAGCCAACCTCTTCTGAGCTAAACTTCCACTTTAAATCTGGGTCTACTATTATAATGTCGGCTAAATAGTTTTTCAAGATATTTCCCCTATCTTTAAAGCAAACTATATTGGCAGGGTTTGAGGTAAATTTTTCTATTAAAGAAAAGATATCTATATTGCCTTCATCGACCAGCTTTAGCCCTAATGATAGTGCTGTCTCTAGCCCTATAGTTCCGAAGCTTGCCTCAGAGAAATTACAATCTTTCTCTTCGCTTGAATGCGGAGCATGATCAGTGGCGATTGCATCTATGGTATTATTTTTTAATCCGTTAATCAAAGCTTTTCTATCTTTCTCTATCCTTAGAGGAGGATTGACCTTAGAAGCGGTATTATAACCACCAACAGCTTCCTCAGTTAAAGTTAAATGATGAGGAGTGACATCTGCAGTAACCATCAGCTTATCTTTTTTAGCTCTCTTTATGAGCTCTACAGATTCCCTGCAACTTATATGCGTAAAGTGGACCCTGGCTCCGGTTAACCTAGTGAGCTCTATATCTCTTGCAATAGCTACTATCTCAGATTCCCGCGGTATTCCTTTTAGCCCCATCTTAAGAGACAACAGACCCTCATTCATCATGCCGCCACTAGAAAGTCTCTCATCTTCGGCATGAATAATCAGAGGTAATCCAGAGACAATAGAATACTCCATAGCTCTACGCATAAGAAGCGGATTACTAACCCAGCTACCATCATCTGAAAAACCAACAGCTCCTGCTTCTTTCATCTTAATCATTTCAGATAGCTCTAAACCAGCTCTACCTTTTGTAATAGCTCCTATCGGATAAATATCTACCAAACCTACATCTCTAGAGCGCTCTCTTATAAATCTTACCAAACCGGAGCTATCTATGGCAGGTTCTGTATTAGGCATGCAACAGAGCGTTGTAAAGCCTCCCTTTAAAGCTGCATAAGAACCGGACTCTATACTCTCTTCATCTTCCCGACCCGGCTCTCTTAAGTGAGTATGAATATCAATAAGACCCGGCAAGACATAACACCCTTTAGCATCTATTGCTGAATCCGTCTTTTCTTTTATATTTTTAGCTATTTTAGATATTCTCTTGCCCTGGACTAAAATATCGGTTTTTTTAAAAACTTTCTTCTCTAAATCTATGACCAGACCATTTTTAATCAGTAACTTCAACGCTGCCTCCCATACCTGCAATAAGATAGAGTATCGCCATTCTAATTGCCAGACCATTTGTAACCTGATTTAAAACAACACTGCAAATATTCTTTTCTAATAACCCGTCATCAAGAATATCGGGGCTTAACTCAATCCCTCTATTCACCGGACCTGGATGAAGAATTAGCAATCCTGGTTTTGCATATTTTAAAAGCTTGGTTTTATCTACACCAAAAAACTCTCTATATTCAGCTACCGAAGGTATTAGATTTTCATTACTACGCTCTTTCTGTATCCTTAAGATATTTAAAACATCCGCTTTAGCTAAAACATCCTCAAGATCATATGAGACCTCTACCCCTAACTCTTTAAATTCTGGCAAAATCATTGTTGGCGGTGCACAGAGCGTAACTTTGGCCCCTAATTTTTTAAGAGCAAAGATATTAGATCTTGCTACTCTTGAATGAGAGATATCACCTAAGATAGCAACCTTTAGTCCTGCAATATTTTTTTTCTGCTCCTGAATGGTGAAAATATCAAGCAAAGCCTGAGTTGGATGTTCATGTGTCCCATCTCCAGCATTTATAATACCTGCTGATACAACTCTAGAGAGATAATGAGCAGCTCCAGAAGCTGAGTGCCTTAAGACTATGATATCAACATTCATAGCCTCTATATTACGAGCTGTGTCCTTAAGGTTCTCTCCCTTCTGCACGCTTGATGTCGAGACTGAGAAACTAACCGTGTCAGCTGATAATCTTTTAGCTGCAAGCTCAAAAGATATTCTGGTTCTTGTTGAAGGCTCAAAGAAAATAAAAGCAACTGTCTTACCTCTTAAAGCAGGAACTTTCTTAACTGGTCGAGTTGAGATCTCTTTAAAAGATTTGGCAAGTTGTAGTATATAATTTATTTCCTCTATAGTCAGATCTTCAATTCCAAGAAGATGCTTCTTGCTCCACTTAATCTCTCTCTCGATAATATCCTCAACCATCCACTACCTCCAACATCACAACCTCATCTTTTTTGTCTACCTCTTTCAATCTTACTTCTATAGATTCACTAAGAGAGGTTGGTATGTTTTTACCTACATAATCTGCTCTTATCGGAAGCTCACGATGACCTCGATCAACCAAAACAGCAAGCTGAATAGCTTTAGGTCTGCCAAAATCAATCAAAGCATCCATCGCACACCTGATGGTTCTACCTGTAAATAATACATCATCTACTATTATTATCAGCTTACCGTTAATATCGAAGTTAAGCTCGGTCTCTTTGACTACAGGCTGCTCTGCTATCAGAGTAAAGTCATCTCTGTATAGAGTAATATCAAGAGCACCTGATGGAACCTCTACACCCTCAATTTCAGAGATATTACCTACTATTCTATCTGCCAGATAGACCCCTCTTGTCCTTATACCTACTATTGCAATATCAGTTAAGGATTTATTTCTCTCTATTATCTCATGGCTTATACGACGAATTGTCTTATGTAACTGTTTTGAATCTAAAACTTTTGAACGTTCTATGATTTTCTTAGACATAAAAAAATAAGCCCTCTTTAAAGGGCTCCTCTCCATTGTTAAGAATTATATTCTTATCCATGTTTTTCACCTTGCCAATCTCACCGAACCAGCTTAAAGGTCTTTAGATTTATAGCACGAGCTTATTAAGTTGTCAAGTTCAATTAAGAAAAACAACGTTGGATTTTCAGTCCCACGCTCTACCCTGCCTACCAGTAGATAGGCGTGGGTTATCTCAAACAGTATTTATAATTAACCTTGCTTATAAAATCTTATTAATCTAGGTCTGAATCTATTATGCTTTCGTAAAACTCGCGATAATTTTCTTTTTTATCACTGTTGCGTAGAGCCATTGCTGCTCTGGGATGTTCATTTAGCATACCTGATATAGCATATGGAATAATATAACCCCATTCTATTTGATCTCTTAAAGAAATAAACTCCTTAGATATCAGGTCTAGGATTGGGCGAATATCGAACTTCGGATTTTTTAGAAAACCTATCAATAGCTCCAAAGGGCAATTACCTGCCGCGCGACCTATTCCGTAAACTGTTCCATCAAGGAAATTAGCGCCGTGTATAATAGCCTCGATTGTATTACCGAAGGCAAGTTGCTGATGATTATGCCCGTGAAAACCTATCTCCTTTGTTTTTATGCTGGATTTAAATCTTTTGACTAACTGTTCAACAGACTCCTGATATAATGAACCAAAGCTGTCTACAATGTAAACAACATCAACGTTGCTTTCCTTTTCAATCTGATCAAGCGCTTCGTCTAAATCAGGTCCCTGATCACGTGAAATTGCCATAATATTAATAGTTGTCTCATATCCTTTTTTGTGAAAATCATTTACCATATGTATTGCCTTATCGACATCCTTAACATAGGAGGCGACTCTTATCATATCAACAGGACTTTCGTTAGCAGGTTTTATGTCATCTAACTCTACACGCTCTACATCAACCATGATAGATATCTTTATCTTGGAATCTATGCCGTCAACTACTTTTCTGATTACTGCATCGTCACAGAACTTCCAGGCACCATATTCTTTAGGTGAGAACAGTTTTTTAGAATTCCTGTAGCCAACTTCCGTATAATCAACATTCGACTCAGATAAAGCCTTATAAACCGCTCTTACAAAATTTTCTTCGAAAAAATGGTTATTAATAAGTCCCCCATCGCGAATAGTACAATCAAATACTTTAATTTGTGGTCGATACATTTCTTCTCCTTTTATTTATTAAAAACTATTTTTTGAAAACACATTATACCAACAAAATATATAATTATCCTTAGAAAATTATAATGTGTTTATATCTTATACCCGCTAGTTATAGGCATCCTCCTATCTTTACCAAAAGACTTAGGTGTAATCTTAATGCCAGGTGGAGATTGACGACGTTTATATTCATTGCTGTCTATCATCTTTATTACTTCTCTTACAACCTTTTTACTAAATCCATCTTTGACTATATCATCAAAACTCATATCTTTCTCAATGTACTTTAAGATTATATCATCAAGCATATTATAGGGAGGGAGCGTATCCTGGTCTTTCTGATTAGGTCGCAATTCCGCAGAAGGCGCCTTCTTTATGATATTTAATGGGATAATAGGCTTTTTATCTAAACTATTTCTCCGTTTAGCCAGTTTATACGCTAAAGTCTTCGTAAGATCCTTGATTACAGCAAAGCCACCAGCCATATCACCATAAAGAGTACAGTAGCCAACAGATACCTCCGATTTATTACCAGTAGTCAAGACTAAATAACCAAACTTATTAGATAGGGCCATTAAAATATTGCCTCTTATTCTGGCCTGAATATTCTCCTCAGCTTTATTGAACTTTAAACCTTTAAAAAATGGCTTCATAGTTTTAAGGTAAGAACTATAGATATCGCCTATAGCAATCTCCATAGTTTTGATTCCTAAATTCGCTGCTAACCTTTGTGCATCTTTAACTGAAGATTTAGACGAATATGCTGATGGCATTATTACTCCCAAGACAGAGCCTGCACCAAGAGCATCTCTTGCTATTGTCGCAACTAAAGCAGAGTCAATACCGCCTGATAAGCCTATGACAACTTTTGAGAAACCATTCTTTAGGACATAATCCTTGGTACCTAAGAGAAGGGCTGAATAGACCTCCTCTAATTCCCCCATAGGATTCTCTTTTGATTTTACAATAATAGGATTCTTTTTATTTGAATTTAAATTTGTCTCAATAAAACTACAGCTCTTTAAAGATCTTCTTTTCTTAATATCTTCAAAATTTAAATCTTTAAAGACAACGTCTTCTTCAAACTGTTTAGCCATGATTTCCAAAGACCCATTGTCGACAATCATGCTGGCACCATCAAAGACAAGCTCATCCTGAGCTCCAACTTGATTAACATATATAATTTTGGATTTACATTCTTTAGATATTCTCTCAAGCAACTTCTTGCGTTGATTAAACTTGCCCATATGATACGGAGAGGCTGAAACATTTATGATTGCATCTACACCACTCCAAATATTTCTAAGGCAAGAACTGTTATCGGTCCAGATATCCTCACATATTGTAATTGCAATCTTTATCCCATCTAGAGATATAACCATAGAATCTTTACCTTTAGAGAAGTATCTGCTCTCATCAAAGACCCCGTAGTTCGGCAAACAGATCTTTCTATAATTCGCTACTATTTTTTTACCTTTTATTATGGCAATACTGTTATATATATTATTTTTGCTTTCTTCAACATAACCTATAAATGCTAGGCCTTTAAAACTATTGTTTTTAATTAGCTTATTAATAGCATCTTTACAATCTTTTCTGAAGTGAGGCTTTAGAATCAGATCTTCAGGAGGATAGCCGCAGAGAGCAAGCTCTGGAAAAACTATAATGTCAGGCTCATTAATAGCTGCCTTTTTTATGCATCTTGCTATCTCTTGACTATTTCCCTTTAAATCTCCAACTAAAGGATTAGTCTGTGCAATGGCGACTCTTAAAGATTTCATATTTAGATTCTAAAGGTATCTCTTAAGCTAAATCAAGCTAATATTAAACCTATATGTAATGTATAGCTTTGTCATTTAAAATCGCCAAAGCTTCTCCGATAACCTCACTTAATGTAGGATGCGGATGCACAACATCTATAAGCTCAGAGTAAGGAATTTTGAACTTTATAGCCATAGTCAGCTCTGTTATTAGTTCTGTAACAGAAGAGCCGACAAGCCCTGCCCCCAATATCGTCTTGCTATTCTCATCTGCAATTAATTTAATAAAACCTTCTCTCTTTGATATCGCCCTTGCTTTACCTAGAGCATTAAAAGAAAATTTTGCAATCTTTACTTTAAAGCCCTGCTCTTTAGCCTCTGCCTCTTCTAAACCTACGTAAGCAATCTCTGGGTCTGTATAGATACAATTAGGAATATAGGAATAGTCTAGTTCTTTTTTGATTCCAATTATATTTGAGACTGCAATATGAGCCCCATAGCTTGCACTATGAGCTAACATAGGCCCGCCAATTAAATCCCCTATAGCATAAAGACCTTTAAGAGATGACTCTGTATTAGAGTTAACAGCGACGAACTTATCTTTTAAATCAATGCCGGTATTATCTAAAACTTCTACGTTGGGATCTCTAGATATAGCAATAAGTGCAATTTGTGATGACAATCTATTCCCCGAAGAAAGATTAAATTCTAAAGACTCTTCTCTTTTTTTAAGATCAACAACTTTAGAAGAACTATATATCTTAACACCCTGCTTAACGAGACTAGACTCAACAACCTTTGAAAGTTCACGCTCAACGTTAGGTAGGATGCTATCCATAGCTTCGACTAAAATTACCTCGCTGCCTAAGCGAGAAAAATGAGAAGCAAATTCAACCCCAATTGCTCCGGCACCTATTATCGTAATTGACTTTGGGATATAATCTAAATCTAATATTGTATCAGAGGAAAACACTCTCTTATTGTCAAACTCTATACCTAAAAGAGGCTTAGGCCGTGAACCTGTTGCAACTATTATATTACTCGCTTCTATCTCTTCAGAACTATCCCCATCTTTAATTAGAATACGGTTTGATGATAAGATCCTTGCCTCTTTAAATATTAAATCCACACCTCTTTTATCCAGCAGAAACTTAATGCCGCCTCGCAAAGATTCTACTAATGAGTCTTTCTCTTTTTTAAGCGACTTATAATCAAGACTTAAGGAGCCTTCTCCTAATCCAAAGTTTTTAGACTCTTTTATTTGAAGATACTTTTCGCTTTGATTTAGAAAATACTTCGTTGGAATGCAACCCCAATTAAGACAGACTCCGCCAAGATAACTCTTCTCTATTAGCAGAGTCTCTACTCCAGAAACGGCGGCAAGGAGGGCAGCCTGATAACCTCCGGGTCCTGCGCCAATTACCGCAAGCTTTACATTTCTCATGCTAACTTAAAATCTTTTTATCTTTAAGAAAACTTAAAGATTCCTTGATCCCCTTTATTGATTCATCTAACTCTTCTTTTTGGAATTGATCTAAATCTAGTTCAATAATCTTCTCTATTCCATTAGATGATATTTCAACTGGAACACCAAATGCTATATCGTTATAATCATACTCCCCATCCAATATAGCCACAGAAGGTATTATCTCTTTTTTATCACTTAATATAGCATCTAAAACAACTTTGACTCCGGCAGCTGGAGCAAAATAAGCGCTACCGCCCTTATAGTAAGATACAATTGTAGCCCCCGCCTCTTTTGTCTCTTCTTTAGAAAGCTCTACATTTTCTCCAGCACCGTCAAAAATGCAGAACATATCCTTGCTATGTGAACCTATGACTTGAGGCTCAAAAACTGTGATATTCTCTCCTATATTCTTGCTTAAATAATACCTAAATCTACCCTTATCTAAAGCACCCGCCATGCCAATAAGCCTTTTTCTATCGATAGCAGTCTTATTGTAGAAATAATATGTTAAAACATCGACCGGATTAGAAACTATTATAAATATAGACTTTTCAATAAGACGTTTGTTGATACCGTTTATTATCTGATCTAATATTTTGGTATTAACCTCAAGGAGGTCAAATCTAGTCATTCCTTCTTTACGCGGCATACCAGCTGTTATCACAACAATATCTGCCTCTACTGTGCTTAGATCTTCAACTACTGTAAATTTAACATCTTTTTTTAATACTCCTCCGGCATGAGAGAGATCTAAAACCTTACCCTTTAAGATGTCTTTCTGAATATCATATATCAATACCTCATCAACAGAATCAGTAAATAGCATAAGATATCCTACATGAGCACCGACATTACCTGCGCCTATAATTAATATCTTCATAATAGATCAGATTTTAGCATAGAGAAGAGACTTTAACAACTCCTGTCATTTCTATTTTGAACTAGGCTAAGATAAGTTTAATCTCTTGGAATCTAAATATATCTTAGGATCAAAGAAAACAGCATCAATATGTATCCCGGCATCCACTTTACCGCCAAAACTCTTATTGGTTCCAAAAGCAAAGTGAGCTGTATTGAGAACCTTCTCATCTTCTAATACATTGCCTGTTACTTTAGCTTCTGGATTTAAACCTATTCCAAACTCTGCTAAATTTAAAGCTTTATCACCAAAACTAGATATAGAATTCATAAACTTGCTAGGCTTACTCTTGATAAGTCTACCTCTCTCAATCCAGACCTTTACATCTTTGCTTAACCTGCCAAGGCCAGCAATTGAACCATCTATAACAATAACACCATTAGCTGAACCTTCAAGAGGTGCTATAAAAGCTTCGCCTGCAGGAAGATTGCCGAAGTCACCCTTATTTTTATAAATACCGTAATCTCCAAGGCCAATTCTACTCTCTATTGAAAAAGAGATATCGGTACCTTTAGATGTTAGAACCCTGACCATTTTGGCTTTAGAGAGTTTGTCAGAAATCATTTTGACTAGACGTTTAATCTCCCTATAGTCCAGACTTAAACTACGCATTGCAACTTCATAGCTTATCCCAGGCATAGAAGCAATTCTAACCCCTGATTTAGAAGCCTCTCTTCTAGCTCTAGTATGCGAGAGTGATTTTGAGGTCATAAGTAAAGCAACATCTGCAGTCTTAAGGATTTTAGCCACCGCAGAGGAAGGCTCTTGGCCATCTACTTCCATATCGGGTATTTTAACGAAGAGAGATTCAGGTCCTAACTTTAAAGAGATACCGTAGAAGAGATCGGCTATTGGATAAAGCAATCTATCTGTTATAAAGAGAAGGCTCTCTCCTCTCTTAAGCCCCATGGAGTTAAACAATACATTATTTAAGAGAGCAACGTTTTTCATAGCCAAATCTAATTTTTACTATTTTTACTCTCTAAACTATCGCTATATTTTTCAGATAAATTATTATTTTTACTCTTACCAACCTTTATCTCTACAGTTTCAACATCATATTTTATGCCCCCTGCTTCTACTTTAAATCCGGATATTTCAAGAGACCCTTCTTTAAGCGGGGCAAGCATGAAGATAAATTCTACAGAAGAGACCGCATCTCCAGTAGAGGTATTGAACTTGCTCGTCTTTCTGTTAGAGATAATATTAAAATCTTGAAGCTTAGGAATATTTAAAGTCGGCGTTGCTTTTAAGTCTCCTGCTATTAAAATCTTATACTTTAAAACCTCACCCAAAGATATACTCTCTCGATCTATGGAATATTCTATAGAGAACTCTTGAGCATAAAGACTGCTGGTTACCAAAAGCAAAAGAATCAAAAAATACTTCATCGATATTTGAATAGATTAGATTCTAATATTACGTCTCTTCTTAAGAGCCAGCAATAGATTCCTCATCAGCATAACTGTTGTGACTGGACCTACACCAGCAGGGACAGGAGTAATATAGCTAGCCCTCTTTTTAGCTTCCTCAAACTCAACATCTCCCACAATATTAGTGCCGACCTTATTTATGCCTACATCTATAACAATAGCACCCTCTTTTATCCATTCACCTTTTATAAGCCCAGGCTTACCAACAGCCACAATGAGAACATCTGCTCTTTCAACATGAGCTTTTAACCTCTTGACCTTTGAGGTACCAATATGACAAAGAGTGACGGTTGCAAGCTTGTCCGCAAGCAGCATGGCCAATGGCTTACCAACTATATGGCTATGTCCAATTACTACAACTTCAGAACCAACATAGTCTTCAACGCAGCTATCTAAAATATTCATAATAGCTGCAGCTGTAGGTGGTATCAATGCTGGATTAGAAGAGATAAGATCACCGAGATTCATAGGGTGAATTCCTTCAATATCTTTAACTGGATCTATATCCAAAAGCAATGACCTGCAATCAAGAGAATCCGCCAGAGGCTGCATAATCATAATACCGTCTAAATTAGAATCGCTGTTTAAGCTGGAGAGCTTCTGCTTTAAATTAGCCAGACTGAAATCTTGGCCCAATTTAAAGATCTGATATTCAACTCCTAAATAAGCTGCTAGTTTAGATTGAGCCTTTACATATATATCCGAAGCTGAATCACTACTGAAACAGAAAGCTGCCATCCTTGCTTTAACGCCATAAGATTCCTCTAACAAGAAGAATTCCTTTTTTAAACCTTCGGTCAAAACCAAGGCTATGTTTTTACCATCTATTATATTATTCATTCTCTATCTCCATCCTGATTCTTTTAAAATCTTCCCTTGCTCTTGCAATCTCCTTTTCATCAAAACCTGAAAATTCCTTAAGACTCATATCAATAGATTTTAAATTTATTTCAACGAAAATTAAAGCAGAATTAAATGCTGCCTCTAAAAAACTGACCGCAGCTATAAGATCCGAAACAAACGTCTTTTTAATCTTACTTGCAGATCTATTTATTAGATCAAGGGCAGCTACGGCTACTCTGATCATATCAAGGGGAACAGATGCTGCCTCACAATAAGCCTTCTGCATCTCGTCTCTATTAGCTGATTTATCTTTAATCAAATCATTTAATCTCAAATAGACCTCTCTATCTCTATCGATTAGAGCTAAAGTCTTTTCTGTGGCTTGATTTAGGAACAGCTCTATATTTTTAAGATCTTCTTTTTCGAAATTATTAAAACTATACAACAGACATTTCTTATACAGAGATACCCCGCAGCAGAGTACAGCAGCAGTAACGCTGCCTCCGCCTGGAGCTGGGATCTTCTCTCCTACACCAACCAGATACTCCTTTAAGCTGCTGTCTATTAATCTATCCATTAAAAAAGCCCCTGGTATTCTCCTTTAGAAAATTTTATGTTCTCAAGCACCGGATGCTTGGGCAACCCAGGCAAAAGAAGCATATCTCCTGTAATCGGTATTAAGAAACCTGCACCACTTGATATCACAACATCTTTTATCAGCAACCTCCAATCCTCTCTAACCCCTTTAATTCTCGGATTGTGAGTCAAAGAGAACTGGGTCTTGGCTATACTCACTGGAAGCTTACCATAGCCGAGGCTCTGAAATGAATCTATCTTCTCCTCTGCCTCTTTCGTATAATCAACCCCAGAAGCTCCATAGATATCTTCTGCTATTTTTAAAATTTTACTCTTAAGAGTCTGATTTAAACCATAGAGTGTTTTCATCTCACTCTTTCCTGAAGAGATGCTCGACAAAACCTTCTCTGCCAATTCATATCCGCCTTTAGAACCTTTAGCATACACATCAGATACTGCAACCTCAACCCCTAAAATATTAGAACAATAATCTTTCAAAGATTCAATCTCGCTATCCTTATCTTGCTTAAACCTATTTATACAGACAACGGGCTCAAGATTAAACCTACGCACAATTCCAATATGGTGCGAGAGATTGGCTAATCCCTTTTTTAAAGCAGCACTGCTGGCTCTGTTTATGTTTTCTAAATTAAGACCGCCATGATATTTTAAGGCCCGCAAAGAGACTACTAGCACAACTGAGGATATTTTAAAACCGCCCTTTCTGGCTACAATATCTATAAATTTTTCAAATCCCAGATCAGACCCGAAACCTCCTTCTGTTATAACATAATCTGCGAGCTTTAAAGCCATCTCAGTAGCTACAAGGCTAGAGTTACCATGGGCTATATTAGCAAACGGGCCAGTATGCACAAAGACGGGGTCACCCTCTTGAGTCTGAATGAGATTAGGCATCATAGCGTCTTTTAGAAGAAGCGATATTGCAGGTACAACTTTTAGATCTTTAGCATAAACAGGAGCACCATCTTTATCGTAAGCAACCATAATGCGAGAGATCATTCTTTCGATATCTCTTCTGTTTTTAAAAAGAGCAAGTATAGCCATCAGCTCAGATGCAGATGTAATCTTAAAACCGCTATTCCTAGGATAACCCTTATCCTTCAAGCTTAGACCAATAGAGATATCTCTTAAAGTTCTATCATTTACATCTAAAACTCTATCCCAAAGCACTCTATCTTTATCGATACCCAGCTTATTTCCCCAGTAAATATGGTTATCTATAACAGCAGCCAAAAGATTATGAGCAGCAGTAATAGCATGGAAGTCGCCTGTTAAGTGGAGATTTACATCGGAGAATGGATAGAGGGAGGCTTTTCCGCCTCCAGCTGCCCCTCCTTTTCTACCAAAGACAGGCCCCAGCGAAGGCTGGCGCAAACAGAGTAAGGCCTTTTTACCCATTCTATTCAAACTTTGAGCTAATCCTATAGATGTTGTTGTTTTACCTTCACCTGAAGGAGTAGGGTTTATAGAGGTTACGAATATGAGCTTACCTTCTTTTCTATTTTCAAACTTCTCTCGAACAGACAATTTAACCTTGGCTTTAAAGTCTCCATAGGCTAAATAATCCTTACTACTTAATCCAATTCCGCTTGCAACATCTGTAATTTTCTTGATTTTCATAAAAGATCTCAATTTAAAAATATAGTTAAAACATAACTATAGAATAGGATATAACAATATTTCTAATTTTGGAATCTTAATCTATAAAATATACAGAATAAAAAAATATCACTAAACTTCAAAGACTCTATTCTTTAGAGGTGCAAACGTCTTTCTATGTATCGGCGATGGGCCGTTAAGACGAAGTAGCTCCATATGCTCTTTTGTGCCATATCCCTTATTTTGAACAAAATTATAATTACCATACTTATTACCTATCTCTATCATATACCTATCCCTTGTTACCTTGGCTATAATAGAGGCAGCTGAAATAGAGAAACATATTCTATCTCCTCCCGGTATCGGAATCTGAGTCAGCTTTAAATCTAGAGTTATATTCCCATCTATAAGCACTAATTCGGGATTTAAGTCCAGCGAGAGAACAGCTTCCTTCATAGCAAGCTTTGTAGCTTCTAAGATATTTACTTCATCAATCTTCTGATGGGAGATACTAGAGGTCGCAACTTTAGCAAATTTAGATATCTTTAAAAACAGCTCTTCCCTCTTAGAGGCACTTAGGAGCTTAGAGTCTTTTATCTCGTCTTTAAAGATGCTACTTCTATTCTTTAACACTTCTTTGCTGAATAATACTGCAGCTGCTGTAACAGGGCCTGCAAGCGCTCCACGCCCTACTTCATCTACCCCTACAATCAGGGAGAGGCCATCTTCTATAAGACTATCTTCTATTTTTTCTCCTTGACTACTTTTCTTGAACCGCCTATTTTCTCTTTGACTCTTGTTGCCTTCTTGCCTATCCTCTCTCTTAAATAGTAGAGCTTTGCTTTTTTGACATCTCCCATTTTTACAACTTCCACCTCTTCAACAGCAGGTGAGTGAAACGGAAAAACCTTCTCTACGCCTTCGCTATAACTTATCTTTCTTACAGTAAAGGCTCTTCCTATACCTGAACCACCTATAGCAATAACTATACCTTCAAAGATCTGCTTTCTACGCTTCTCTCCTTCCTGTATCTTAATATGGACCTTAACAGTATCTCCCACATTAAATTTAGGCAGCTGTTCTTTTCTATACTTCTGCTCTACTTCTCTGATAATATCTTTCATCTCTCCTCCTTATATTTTATTACTCTTTTTAAACTTATCGTATAAATCCGGCCGCAATCTCTCTGTCTTATCCAACGACTTTTTAAGTCTCCACTGTTCTATCTCTTTATGATCACCGCTTAAAAGAACATCCGGAACACTCCAGCCATTAAAATCAGCTGGCCTTGTATATTGAGGGTACTCTAGCAACCCTCTACTGAAAGACTCCAATTCATTTGCATCTTCATTGCCTAAAACATCCGGCAAGAGACGTATCAGAGAATCTATAATGACCATTGCAGGCAATTCCCCGCAAGTCAATATATAATCCCCTATAGATACCTCTTGATCTATTAAATGCTTCCTGACCCTTTCGTCCACATCTTCATAATGACCGCAGATCAAAATAATATGACTTCTAGTCTTTAACTCTACTAAGTAGCTCTGCTCTAGTCTCTTTCCAGAGGGACCAAGAAGTATGACATGAGAGTCCTCTCTTCTTAGCTCATTTAAAGCTTTAAATATAGGTTCTGGCTTTAAGACCATTCCCGGCCCTCCGCCAAACGGCCTATCATCTACAGTACCTCTCTTATCAGATGTCCAATCTCTTAAATCATGAAGATTTATATCTACTAGTTCTTTCTCTTGAGCCCGTTTCAATATAGACTCAGAAATTACCGGCTCAAACATACCTGGAAAGAGAGTCAAAACATCTATAACCATCTTACTTTTTCTTCTTAATTGCTTTTTTAAATTCGTCTGGATCTATTCCGTTTTTTTTCATCAAAGACTTAACGGTCTCACTTACTTGGGCTCCTTTCTTAATCCAATCCATAGCCTTCTCCTTGTCAATCTTAGCCTGGTCAGCCTCTTTCTTAGGATCATAGCATCCAATCTGTTCTATAAACTTACCATCTCTTGCAGCCCTAGAATCAGCTACAACTATCCTGTAATGAGGAACTTTCTTCTTACCTATTCTTCTTAACCTGATCTTAACAGCCATCTCCTACCTCCTTAGAATTAAAATTTACTACACCAATACATTTATTCTTTTACCCTCTCTATTTGGGCACCCAAACTTCCCAACTTCTCCACTATTCTCTCATAACCTCTGTCTAAATGATAGACCCTAGATATAATAGTATCACCCTCTGCAACTAATCCAGCTAAAATCAATGCCGCTGAAGCTCTTAAATCTGAAGCCATTACATCAGCAGCGCTTAAACTGCTTACTCCTTTAATTATAGCGGTAGGGCCCTCTAGAGCTATATCCGCCCCCATTCTCTTTAACTCTCCTGCATGAATAAATCTTTCAGGAAAAACTTTCTCGGTTATAACGCTGACTCCATCGGAAACTACAAGAAGAGACATAAACTGAGCCTGCATATCAGTAGGAAAACCTGGATAAGGTAATGTTGTTATTTCAGACGAACTCAATCTGCCATTAGATTTGATGCTTATGCCATCCTCTCTTACATCAATAACACAACCTATGCTGTCAAGAGCATCTATAACAGCGCCAAGATGTTCTACTTTAGCATTCCTTATAAAAACATCCCCTCCTGTTATAGCGGCTGCAATCATATAGGTTCCTGCTTCAATCCTATCAGGTATAACACTATGCTTTGCTCCATGCAGCTTCTGGACACCTTCTATCTGTATTATAGGAGTGCCAGCTCCTTCAATCTTAGCCCCCATCTTATTTAAAAAATCGGCCAAATCAGCAATCTCAGGCTCTGAAGCAGCAGCCTCTATGTGAGTCTCTCCTTCGGCCAAAGTTGCAGCCATCATAATATTTGCAGTTGCAAGAACAGAGGAACCAAAAGGGCCGCCTAAATATAAACGCCTACCTTTAAGAGAGTCGGCCTCAGCATTAATATAACCATGCTTGCATTCTATCTTTGCACCTAAAGATTTTAATCCCTTGAGATGGAGATCTATCGGCCTTCTCCCTATAATGCAGCCCCCTGGAAAAGAGACCCGCGCCTTTCTCTTTCTAGCCAGAAGAGGACCCAAAATACATATTGATGCTCTCATGGTTTTGACCAACTCATAAGAAGCTTCGTTACCTAAAAACTCTTTTGGCTCTATATAAAGCCTCTTATCTTCCTGCCTAACCAATACGCCCAAGCATCCTAAAATCTGAATCATAGTCTTAACATCTTTCAAATTAGAGACATTATCTATAATGCACTCTTCGTCGCTAAGTAATGTTGCAGCAAGGATAGGAAGCAGAGAGTTCTTTGCTCCCGATATATCCACGCTGCCAACCAATCTATTAGAACCTCTTATCTTTATTTTATCCATTTTTAAAAACCTATAACCATCACTCTCTCTTTATGCTCTAGATCCTCTATGAACTCTAACTTTTCAGCCCCGCCTAACTCTCTCTCATATATAAACCTATGCTCAGGATCTATCTCTATAACCATCCTGCCGCCTTTTTTTATAACAGCAGAGGCCTCGACTATCAATTTAAGCGTAAACTCATAACCATTCTCTCCTCCAAAAAGAGCCTCCCTAGGTTCCTTTTTAACCTCAGGAGACAAAACACCCTCTTGAGAGAATGCTATATAAGGAGGATTTGAAACCAAAAGATCAAAAAAACCCTCTTTTTTAATAAATCCAACCGAATCGCCCTTTACAAACAAAACATTTGATATAGAACCGTTTAAAACTGCGTTCTCTGACGCAACTCTAATTGCAGTAGGGCTAATATCGGTGGCAACAATTTTACAATCGCTAAATAATTTTGTCAAACATATAGCTATTACGCCAGTTCCTGTACCTATCTCCAGTATCTTCAGATTCTTATACCCGAAATACTCTTTAGCTATATAATCAACAATGACTTCGGTCTCCGGACGTGGAATAAAAACACCTTCTTCTACATTAAAATCAAACCCGTAAAAATTAACATTTGATGTTAAATATTGTAAAGGTATACCTCTCTTTCTTTGGCTCAAAAAATAATCCATCTCACTTAAAGGAAAATTTTCAACTTCAGCCATATAGAGTTCGCTCCGACATTTCAAGTTTAAGATAGAGAGCATTATCTCCTCTACTTCTCTCTTTGAGATCTCACTGCTATATCTACTTACAATATCAACCGCTCTCATCTATATTCCCTTTAAGTTTAAACTTTTTGAACATCTCCTTTCTCTCTTCTATTGTCAGAGATTCGACCACTTCATCAATATCTCCATTTAATATTCCTTCAAGTTTATACAGAGTCAAATTTATTCTATGATCTGTAACTCTGTTGTCAGGAAAATTATAGGTCCTTATCTTCTCGCTTCTATCCCCTGTCCCAACAGATACACGCCTCTTCTCATCGCGCTCTCTTTCCTGAGTTCTTATCTGAAAATCCAATAATCGCGCTTTTAAAATCCTCATCGCCTTCTGTCTGTTCTTTATCTGTGAACGCTCGTCTTGACAGGCAACAACAATACCTGATGGAAGATGGGTAATCCTAACCGCAGAATCAGTAACATTAACATGCTGCCCTCCTGCTCCAGACGCCCTATAAGTGTCTACCTTTAAATCCTTGGTATCTATTTTAACTTCAACCTCTTCTGGTTCCGGCAAAACAACTACAGATACGGCCGAAGTGTGAATTCGACCTCCCGTCTCAGTTGAAGGCACGCGCTGAACCCTATGAACCCCGCTCTCGTACTTCATATGCTGATAGACATCTCTGCCTGAAATAGAAAAGATCAACTCTTTAAAACCGCCCAAAGGAGTAGGGCTTGAATCCATAACCTCCAATCTCCAGTTCTGCTTCTGAGCAAACCGGCTATACATCTTATATAGGTCTGCAACAAAAAGTCCGGCTTCATCTCCTCCTGTTCCTGCACGTATCTCAAAAATTATATTTTTATAGGCTTCAGAGGGTATAAAAGTATCTAGTATCAGTCTCTCTATCTTTACATTAATACCGTCTATCTCAGCGCTAAGTCTTTCTCTCTCCTCTCCAGCCAGCTCTTTCATATCTTGAGCTACACCGCTCTGATCTAACATTTCGGTTATCCCTTTTAATTCCAACTCTTTCTCTTCTAGCAATTTAGCCGCAGCAACAACATTCTCATAACGGGCTCTCTCTTTAGCATACTCCTGGCAAATACCATAATCAGAAGCAATCTCAATCTGAGATAACTTAGAGACAATCTCGTCGTACTTCTGGCGTATCTGATCCAATGCTGACCTATACTCTTCTTTCATAGAGAAAATATTAACAGACTTTTTTAATTACTTCAATTAGATAGAGAGGGACATAAGATTCTAAGCAGAGATTAAAAACATAATATAAAAAATGGGCAGGGAAGGATTTGAACCTCCGAAGCCGTTGGCAGCAGATTTACAATCTGCCCCCGTTGTCCACTTGGGTACCTGCCCATAAATTTAAATATCTCTTTAAAAGCTGGCGGAGGGATTCGAACCCCCGACCTGAGGTTTACAAAACCCCAGCTCTACCACTGAGCTACGCCAGCATATTGTACGATACAAAGAACTGATGATTTATGAAATTGTACAGCAAAAAAGAAAAAAATCAACTTCTTTTAATTTAAATAATTGAGATACCCTGATATTTGCTCTCTCGAAACAATAGACTCCCGCATCCCTGCTAAATCACCTTGCTCACGATAAATATCATAGGCCTCTTTGTAAGCCGCCCTGGCTTCCTGATATACTTTCAACATCTCCTCTTCTGCATCTATCTCTGTAATCTCCTGAGCATGCTCTCTTAGCATATCACCCCGCATTACCCAAAGAGAGGCCTCCTTCATGCGATCTACTGCTTCTCCTGTCTGATATGCATATCTTCTTCTATTCATTGCAGCCCAAAGAATAGACCTAGAAGCTAAGCCATACTCTCCTCTATCTCTATTGATTTCAAATGCTCTTTCAGAAGACTCTGAAGCTTTTTCCCAGTCTTTTACTAACTCATAACTACGCGAAGCTAAGGCAAATGATTTTGCAGCACTATCTCTCTCATCAATATTTTTCTCTCCACCAGCTCGATAAATCTCTAAACATAGTTCAGCTGCCCTAAAACTTAAATCAGCGCTAGTGTAAGTCAAATCCGAATCGCCACCTCTCTCCGCTGACAAACCCTCGTATCTATGCGCAGCTCTTTTATAAAACTTAATAGCTATACCATAAGCTCCCAACTTATCATATAAAAAGGCTTCCATCTCCTCACACTGTGCTAACTGAATACCACCTTCATTATCTTGAAAATACGCCCTGGCTTTATTAAATCTGATTAAAAATTCTTGCATAAAACTACCCTCGAAAATAACCCCCTCCATCCCTTGGTAATAGAGGACCATCGAAGATGCTAGAGTTCGAAAATTATTTATATCTATATCGGCAATCTCATCACAAGTCATATCATACATAATGCTTGATACCTGAGCCATGGAGCTATTTTGACTGTTTATATCCCCCATTAACAAATAACATCTGGCTATTTTTGTAAAACAGATCGCACTAAGAATCTTATCTTCAACGCTAAGAGCGATATCCCTGCATTGAATCAATAATTCCTGGGCTTCTTCAATGCAGATATTTACCTCACTATTATAATCTATCTTTTGATATAGTGATGCTGCTTGGACTAGTATACCTGCCCTCTCAAGAGGATCGCTAAGATAGCCTTGAGATCTAATAGCATTTTTTAAATACAATAAAGCTGCCGTATAATCTCCTGAGCCGACAACTTCCTCAGCCTGTTTTATTAGGCTGCCTGCTTCGTTGAAAATTTCAGCCTGAGAGAGCTGGAGCCTATTGACTCTACGGGCTAAGACAATCGGAGATAGAAATAGTGAAGAGATAAATATAATACTAATTGAACTTACTAGACAACCCCACCTCATGGATTAATTATACCATAAGATGTCTATAGAATCTTAAATTATAAACATGGCATCCCCATAAGAATAGAACCGAAACCTCTCTTCTACCGCCTTTCTATATCCGGAGAAAAGAAGATCCCGCCCGGCAAAAGCCGAGACTAAGAGTAAGAGGCTTGTCTTAGGCAAGTGAAAGTTAGTTATTAAAGCATCTATAATTTTGAATTTATACCCCGGCTTGATAAACATGTCTATCTCTCCTTCACCAGGCTTAATCCCTGACTCTCCATCTTCAGAGTATGCCTGTGACTCCAGAACTCTAACCGTTGTAGTGCCAACAGCTATAATCCTTTGGCCATCCTTTTTGGCTTTATTAATTCTAGAGGCACTCTTCTCTGATATCTTATAATACTCTCTATGAAGTCTATCTCCACTAAGACCAACCTCATCTAAAGGCTTGAAAGTCGCATAGCTAACATGGAGTAAGAGGTCTACGATATCTACACCGATAGACTCTATCTTAGAGATTAAATCCGAACTAAAATGAAGGCCTGCAGTAGGAGCAGCAACCGAACCTGGATTCTGAGCATAGACTGTCTGATAACGCTCTCTATCCAATGCTTCGGCTTTTCTCTTTATATAGGGAGGTAGAGGCATATTACCGTACTCTAAGAGATAGTCAAATCCAGGATCAAACATAAGCTTAATCGCATTAAAAGAATCTTGCCTGCCTAAATAGATTGCCTTTTTATCTCCGGGAAGAAATATCTCTTCATTAGCCCTCAGCTTGCCTCTCAATTTCATTAAAACAATATTCTCACCTTTAATCGGTTTATTGAGAAACAGGATCTCTATTTTACCTCCTGTACTTCTACTTGCAAACAGGCGGGCTGGAATAACTTTTGAAATATTTCTAACTAAAACATCGCCTTTCTTAAAATAACTCAGAATATCTCTAAAGATTTTAATCTCAATATCTCTCGCCTCGCGATCTAGCACCATAAGGCGAGACTCTTCTCTTTTCTGTGTTGGATAATACGCAATCGACTCTTTATCCAAGTCGTAATTATAGTCTTCTAGATCTATTTTACTTCTCATCCCAAATAATCTTCTTTATTTCAGAGCCTGGATAGTAATACTCCAAAATCTCACGGAAATCATACCCTTTTTTAGACATGCCGTAGGCACCCCACTGACAGAGTCCAATGCCATGGCCCCAGCCATAACCCCTAATACTTATAACGCCGTCTATCTTATCAAGCGCAAATAGTCTACTTCTTATAATATCTGCTCCTAGAATACTCCTGAACTCTTTAGCAGAGATAAGATATTCCTTGCTGTCTGCAAAAATCTCAATCGTCTTCACATAATCGTTCCCGTAACGCTCCTTAACAAATATTTTATCTATATTATTTAAGTTGTATCCAGACTTACTAAAGGCGGCTTTAAAATCTTTAACCTTTATCTTCTTGTCCCAACGGTAATGCTTGGAGTAGCGGCAGAAATCACAGCTCACCCCACCAAGAGGAGGGGTCTCCATCTTCCAGAGGTGTTTTACATCATCCGTATGTCCGCCGCATGTTGAATGATAGAAAGTAGGCAGAACATTACCACCGTACATCAGTATTAACCCTTCGGTAGATAAAACAGCTCTCTTTATACGCCAACGCTCACCAAGCTTGCCCCCATAGACTTGAGATAAGACATCAGATGTTAAATCATAACTCTTATTCTTGTTCATCTCTTTCATATACAATGCATAGGTACGAGCAGCTACAGCCTGAGCCTTTAGAGATTCCATCGGCCACCAATGTGCAACCTCATACTCCAAAACTCCCTTTAAATAGTCTTCAAGTGATATAATATTGACAACGGCCAGGCTCCCGTCTTTCTTTATAAACCTCATTTTCCCGCGATAAGGCCTAGAGTCTACATAAATAGCCCCATCTTTTTGCGGTAAAACTTCGACTGCAAAAACATTGTAATAACTTCCTCCAATCCTTATACCTTTACTATTATCTACAGAGATATCTGTCTTTAAATTCCTGCCTCGATCCAGCTCTTCCTCTGTAAAAGGAAGCTGCACTCTGTAATCTCCTTTAACCAGAAGACGGCAGCTCTTAATATTTTTTTTAATGACTACTCTTAAAGAGTCTTCTAAAGAAAGACCATTTTTGGACAATAAGAGCAACCCAACGATAAAAAAAGGTAATATCTTTTTCATTTTCTAATTAAACACCTCATATATAATAGGCCGGCAATGATTAAACATTCATCTCCTTGAAATAATGATATGATAGGTATTCTAGACAGAAAGGTCAAGCGTAGATAGCGCCGCTCAGCTACTCTAACTCTTAGATTTTACCCTCTCTTCTCTATCGAGCTCACTGAATATGCAACCGCAATAGTTTTGCCTGTAAAGATCAATCTCTTTCGCCCTGCGTCTTCCTTCTGAATAAAACTTTCTAAAATTAGAAGATATGAAATTTAACCCGTATTCCCGGCCCACCTCCTCACCTATCTTAGTTATCTCTTCTTGAGACTGATAAGGGCTTATCAAAAGCGTAGTAGTAAAACTATCGAATCCTTCATTTTTTGCAAACTTAGCCGTTAATTTGAGCCTAAGCTTCCAGCAGTACCAGCATCTCTTAGGGCTTTGGTGTTCAGCAGTCAAGTTTTTGAAAAAAGAATAAGGATTATAATCTAAATATTTACAATTTAAATCAGATAACTTGCAGTATTTAAGAAGCGCCTCTTCTCTTCTCCTAAACTCTGAATAAGGGTGAATATTGGGATTAGCATAATAACCAAGAATATTATCAAAACCTATTCTTTTAGCTTCATTAACTACCTCAATTGCACATGGCGCACAACAGATATGGATCAAGATACCGTTCATAAAGATAGACTAAATAACTGCTTTGTCTTTATTAGGCTTTAAATGCTTGTAAGCAAGATCGGTTGCCTCTCTTCCTTGACGAGTCCTCTTTAGGAATCCAGCCTTTAGGAGATAGGGCTCAACAACATCTATTATAGTATCCGGCTCTTCATTAAGAGCTGCAACCAAAGCATCTATTCCAACAGGACCACCTTTATACTGTTCTATTATTGTCGAAAGCACTCTTCTATCAATGTGGCTTAAACCTAAATCATCAATCCCTTCCTTCTCCAGCGCAATAGATACAATTGAAGCGGTAATATTGCCATCGAATTTAACTTGAGCATAATCACGTACTCTACGTAAAATCCTGTTGGCTATACGCGGCGTACCGCGAGAACACCTTGCTATCATCAGAGCCGCCTTTTCTTCGATTGGAATATCCATCAGATTCGCAGAGCGCTTAACGATATGTGAGAGCTCATCAGGCTGATAAAAATCAAGATGATGATAGATGCCGAACCTAGCCCTTAAAGGAGCTGACAATAGCCCTGAACGCGTAGTCGCTCCAATAAGAGTAAAACGTTTAAGATGAAACTTTATTGTCCTTGCATATGGTCCTTTATCTATGATGAAATCAATCTTGAAGTTCTCCATTGCTGAATAGAGAAATTCCTCAACAGTTTTAGATAGCCTGTGAATCTCATCTATGAAGAATACATCGCCCTCATTAAGATTGGTGAGTATACCGACCAGGTCTCCAGCTCTATCAATGCTAGGGCCAGAAGTAGTAATAACATTTGAACCCATCTCATGGGCTATGATGTGAGCAAGGGTTGTCTTGCCTAACCCCTGGGGGCCTGAGAAAAGAACATGATCTATCGGCTCCTTCCTCTTTAAGGCAGCCCTAACACCTATACTTAAACCCTCTCTAACCCGCCCCTGGCCTATAAACTCACCTAACTTCTTAGGCCTTAAGGATATATTTAGTATCTGCTCCTCATCCTGAATGTTTTTACTTATAATCTCTTCTTTCATCTATCCGTTATCCTCACCCTATATATCTCATTGAGCAGCTCTTCCACGTTCTTAGGCTCTGAATTTCTAATAAACGCTTTGTCTATCATCTCCTCAGCTTCGCTCTTTTTATACTGCAGCTGAAGCAATACATCAAGAGCCTCATCTCTAATGCCAGAATCCACTTTTAATAATTTTCTAACCCCTTCTTGAACCAAGGCATATTTACCTACTTTGCCCTGTAGCTTTGCTATAATCAGCCTTGCTTTCTGCTGTCCTATGCCAGGGAGAGAACTTAAGAATTTCTCATCCCCTTTATCAATTGCAACAGCAAGCTGAGAGGCGGGATACTTAAGTGCTTTGATTGCAACCTTAGCGCCAATGCCTGATATCTTGATAAGATTTTCAAAAAACTCTCTCTCAACATAATTTCTGAAACCTATTAAAACAGGTATCATTTTATTGCCTTCATTCTGGTAATAGCTATATATAACAAGATCTATCTCCTGACCCCTCTCTAAACCCTGCAGCACAGAATCCGGAATTAAAATTTCATAACCAAAAGCTCCGCTCGATACAACAATACTGCTCTCTCTAATATCCCTTATAGCTCCTTTAAGCCTTGAGATCATAAGACTTGAACCTTTCTTGTCGTTATTAAGAAGTGGGCTAAGGCTGTAGCTAGAGCATCAGACTCGTGCAAGTTGCCTGCCCCTTTCAGGTCAAACCCATCTTCTATCATTTTTGCAACCTGCTCTTTTTTGGCATTTCCGCGGCCTATAATAGTTTTCTTTACTTTTGTTGCTGTCAAATTGACTAACTTTATATTTTTCTGAGATACCGCAAGCTCCACGACTCCTTTTACATTAGCCATCTTTAAGCCTGCTTGAGGATAAGAAGAATTGGAGTATATATCTTCAACAACAACAACGTCTGGCTTCAATTCAGATAAAAGTTTCTTAAATTTTGAATGTATATACTTAAGCCGCTCTTCAAGAGATTTCTTGGAGTCAGAAGTTATAGTGCTAAAATTTAAAATATTGACGCTCTCTTTAAAATTAGATGGATTGCAGCCTTCGCTGACTTCAATTAAGGCATGCCCGCTATTGTCTAGCCCAGGATCAACTCCTAGTATCTTCACCAGCAACCTCTTCTATAATCTCATCCGGTATATCGAAATTAGCGTAGACATCCTGAACATCATCGTGAGACTCTATCTCTTCCAGCAACAATAGCACCTGCTTTGCATCATGCCCGGTCAGCTTTACGGTATTAGAAGGGATCATCGTGATATCAGCAGAGATATAATCAACATTATTGTCTCTAAGCTTGTTTTTAATATTTTCAAAATTATTGACAGAAACAATAATCTCGTAATTGCCATCCTCAGTCTTCATATCTTCTGCTCCAGCATCTATAACCATACTCAAAAGAGTATCTTCGTCTATAATATCTACAGAGGCTACTATTAAACCTTTTCTCACAAAAATCCAAGCTACAGAACCAGCTCCAGCCATATTTCCACCACGTTTGCTAAATATATTTCTAATATCAGACGTAGTCCTATTTTTATTATCAGTCAATGCCTCAACAAGAATAGCAACCCCGGCAGAACCATACCCCTCATACTGCACCTGCTCATAGCTTACTCCGGGCAACTCCCCGGTTCCTTTTTTAATTGCTCTCTCAACATTATCGTTAGGCATGTTGGCTTCTTTAGCTTTATCCATAACTTGTCTCAAGTGAGGATTAGCACCTGGATCTCCGCCGCCATCTTTGGCTGCTACAGTAATCTCTTTAGCAAGCTTACTAAAGATTTTACCCTTTTTAACATCAGCAGCACCTTTTTTATATTTTATATTCGACCATTTAGAATGTCCGGACATTACTCTCTCTCCTTCATAAGTACAGATAAATTATATCAACCGAAATATTAAGAAGCAACATAACTTATTCTTCTTTATCATCAATCTTAGACTGCCGTACTATTTTTTCAGCTTCTTTTTGGGGCACAATCTCATAATGAGAAAATTCCATAGCATAACAACCCCTTCCGCCGGTAATAGAGCGTAGCTCAGAGCCAAACTTAAACATCTCAGCCATAGGGACCTGCGCCTTGATATTCTCCATGCCGCCTTTAGCCTCAACCCCAGCAACCCTTCCCCTTTTTGAGCTTATATCACCGCTAACATGGCCCATAAACTCATCAGGCACAGTTATCTCAACATCCATTATAGGTTCAAGCAAAACCATCCCAGAGTTCTTAGCAGCACTTTTAAAAGCCATAGATCCTGCAATCTGAAACGCCATATCAGACGAATCTACCGGATGATAAGAACCATCATAAAGCGTGACCCTAACGTCTACGACAGGGCATCCTGTAAAGACACCCTCTTTCATAGCTTTCTTGACACCTTTCTCTACTGCAGGTATATAGGACTTAGGAACGACACCGCCTACAATAGCATTGACAAACTCAAACCCTTTATCTCTCTCTAAGGGTTCTAGCCTAATCCAGGCATCACCATACTGACCACGGCCGCCCGTCTGCCTCTTGTACCTACCTTGCGCTTCCGATAGCTTAGTCATAGTCTCACGGTAAGGCACTTTAGGAGCGCTTAGCTCTACATCAACACCAAACCTCTCACTTAACCTGCCAACCATAACATCCAAGTGCAGATCGCCTAACCCTGATATCAAAAGCTCTTTTGTCTGCTCTTCTCTAGAAACCTTAAAAGTTGGATCTTCAAAACTAAGCCTATGCAAGGCTTCCATTATCTTCTCTTCATCCTCTCTAGATTTAGGTTTTACTGAAGAACACATCGGAGAAGCAGGGTAATCTATTGAATCAAATACAACTTTTTCCTTCTCATCACAGACAGTATCACCTGTATTTGTGTTTTTAAGCTTCGCAACTGCAACTATCTCCCCGCAAAAAGCAGATGTAACAGCGCTCTGATCCTTGCCTTGAATTTTTAAAATCTTCGTTATCTTCTCTTTAGATCCATTGCTAGAGTTAAAAAACGAAGAGTCAGAATCAAGTTTTCCAGAAAATATTCTAAATACAGTAAGCTGCCCCACGTAGGCATCATATATGGTTTTAAAGACAAAGGCACTGAAAGGCTCCTTAAGATCCGGCTCTCTCTCTACTTCGTCATCGCTCTCAGGCTTATTACCTATTAAAACACCTAATTCATCAGGTGAAGGAAGAAGATTAACAACGGCTTTAGTTAAGGCCTCTACTCCAATCTGGTCTTTTAAAGCAGAGCCAAAGAAAACAGGGATTAAAGTCCCTGCTCTAACGGCTTTTTTAAGACCCTGAGATACCTCCTCTTCTGTCAATTCCACTCCTTCAAGATAACGCTCCAGTAGCGCATCGTCTGATTCTGCAGCAAAATCAACAATACCCTTATATATCTCATCTAATTTAGATTTAATGGATTCTGGAGCATCGGCAGAATTAAATACACTATGAATTCCTGTCAACCCATCACCCATAGCATTGGGTAGATTAAATGGAATACAAATTGAACCAAATTTCTCTTTTATCTCATTTATAAGAGCATCTAAATCTGTATCTTCTTTATCACATTTATTAACGAAAATAATCGCAGGCTTATTTGCCTTGCGAGCATACTTAAAACTTCTCTCGGTACCAACCTCAACACCTGAATGAGATCCGACTGTAAGAATAACTGAGTCAGCCGCTCTTAAAGCAGCCAACGTATCGCCTGCAAAATCGGCATATCCGGGAGCATCAAGAATATTTATTAACTTAGAATCCTGAATAATATTAAAAACCGAAGTGTTTATAGATATCCTTTTTTTTATCTCATCTGGCGCAAAATCACTACTGGTGCTACCATCTTCTACGCGCCCAAGTCTACTGATGGCTCCATTTTTATAGAGTATGGCTTCAACTAATGTGGATTTACCTGAAGAAGAGTGACCTAGAATAGCGATATTTCTAATATCCTTGACTTCCTGCATATCTTATCCTCCTTCTAGATTTGGCTGGTTAGATAATTACAATAAATGGTATAAAAAGGAGCTTACTTTGTCAAGGAATGAAATAGGCATGCAGCTTCTACCACCACCAAGGGAGAAAATCATAACCGGCAGTATTAAGAGTTACAAGATCCTGATAAAGGTTGACGCTGCAGAATGACAACGAACCGCATGTTGACATATAAGTATTTAAATCAATAGTAGTCTTTTCAAAGAGAGATGCAGGCATAAAACCATCGTCTTGAGGTTCAATACATACCCAATTATTAATATCATATTTACCAACATCAAATGGCAGATCGCCAACATAGATAGCATTAAAAGCATGTCCTATGCTACCATCTCCCATATTACCAAGACTATTAGCCATACGTATAGGCAGCCCATAGCTTAAGCTCTCATAATAAGGGTTAATTCCACCTTCTAAATCATAGAGCTCATCTCTACCATCAACAAAATCATCCACTTCATATATAAGAGAGTTTATCATTAACTGTTTAGCAAAATGGCGACATAGGAACCCATAGCCAAAAGATGTTATATATGTTCGTTCATCTGTAAAATCACCTTTTAAAACCAACTTAAGATACTCTATTCTTTCACTTTTATTTTTAAGATTATACCACCAGCCTTCTTGAGACGGGATACCTGTATTTAAAATAGCAGCCATCTCTAACTTAGAGACGCCATCACCTAGTAAAGAATCTTTCATTTTAGATCTCACTATTAAAGTATTACCGCTACTTTTAAATAAGTACTCCTTTAAAAATTCTGCATCTTTTACATAATATAGAGCAACAGCGCGCGTTAAAGAATACCTATAATTAGAACTCAGTACATTTAAACTGTCTAAACCTCTTCTATTCTGAGATTCCACCAAACTCTTTAAATTTCTTAAATCAATGCTAGAATCAACCTCGCTAGGATCAAAAGCTGTTATTATATCAACTGCTAAATTTTGCAAAACTCTATTTTCATTATTCAATAATCTACTCAAAACAGGAATAAAGGAAGGGTTGCCAACTCTAATTAAAGCATTCTTTATATTATCTACATAGTAATTATTGCTTATAACCTCAGGTAACATAAGAGCATCTATTAAAGGGTTAACAGAGAGATCTTTTATTTTAGCTAGAGCTTCAATGCCTAATTCGACAAGTTCGCTGTCCCCGCTGCTTAATATGTCTTTAACAATAGGCTCTACTGCTGATTTACCAATGGAATATAGAGTTTTAAAAGCAAGTTCTCTTGCTGTTGAATCATTGCTTATCAACAATCTTCTAATTAAAGGCTCTACCACAGAGGAACTGCCATATGCAGCCATAATATCAGAAGCTATACCAGCAGCCTCTGAGCCAGCATTATTAAACAAGAAATCAATTAAAGAATAATCTGCTTGCAAGCCTAAATATAAAAATGCGTTTCCTAAATAAAATCTACTAACATTACCTTTATTTTCTATTGCTGCAGCAACAAAACGGTCTGTAATACTC
The DNA here is from genome assembly GCA_030765335.1 of Candidatus Kaelpia aquatica. Taxonomy (NCBI): domain Bacteria; kingdom Pseudomonadati; phylum Candidatus Omnitrophota; genus Candidatus Kaelpia; species Candidatus Kaelpia aquatica. The sequence goes on from JAVCCU010000014.1 coordinate 44,318, forward strand.
TTTGGTAAAACCATTGCAGCCAAAGCTTGAGCAGCCATATCTCTATCTAATCCTTCTAATTCTTCAATCTCAAAACACACTCGTATTAAAGCTTCTGCTGAACGCAAATCTGCTGCATCCATCAAATCCATTGCTGCATCAAAACGAATATAGCCCTCATCAGCGTAAATAATATCAGAAATATCCTGAGCTAACTCCAAATCGTATTCTGTACCCAATTCTCCTATTTGTTGCATAATAAAATGTCTCTGTTCACTGCTGGACTCGTCAATCATCATTGCTATCAGCTGATTAACATTATCAGACTCTGGAATATTTGAGCTCCCCGCAGGATCTTGCTCTAAAGATCTAACAGCTGCATCTATCGTTCTACCATTAACAGAAACCTCTACTCTGCCATCGACTTCATTATATGCTAAAGAATAGTTTTTATCCCAAATTACTGAAGACAATAGGACTGTCTCTATCGTTCTAGATGCACTATCCATGTAGTCAATCCTATTCCCATCATCACTTATAAGTATATCCATAACATTATCTAAGTGTTTCTCATAACGAGCCACTAACACTGAAGAGTCGCCACTAACTAGCTCAATAGAGCTGTTATCTAGTTCAATCTGACTAGGAATATTACCACTAGGAAGTGTAGACCTGCTAGCCCATACTTCTTTAACAATATTATTTGTCTCTTTATTATAATAAGTCTTTTCAAAATCAACTGATCCAGCATCTACATTGAAACCTTGGGAAAGATCCCCTGCTTGCCATTCTACTGTATTTCCATCTGAATATACTTCCAATACTAGATCCCCATAAACATCTGTAGCATATTCTACAGAATACAACCTATCCCATGCTTTTAATCTAACTACCATATCTAATATCTCTACTGAGTTCTTGGTATAATATCCTGTTATCTTATCGGGATCATCTCTGTCATAACTAGGTGTAACTACACCATCAATAACTTTTAACTCAGTTAGAAACAAGCCGTCTACTAGATTTAAATCAAACGTTATACCGTCTACAGTAATTTTAGATGGTATCTGAGATCTGTCTATATCATCAGACAGAACCTGCCAACCACCTATAATAATACATTGATTATCTGCATCATAATAAGGAGTAGTATTGGATGTTGCCGTAAAATCTAAAAGTAGGTCCTCAGGATCATCATCCATTAATCTATCTATATGATTAATAATACTTGAGTGTTGTTCAGAAAATAATAGAGTAGCAACTGAATTTAAATTTAAAGTTTGATCATTTAAATCGACAAGTAGCATACCTTCTTTACTCATAATATTTCTATAATCCAAAGTATAAGACTTATCCCACTCGGTAAATTTGACAAAATTACCGCCTCCATCTGATGTACGATAGCTAACTATCTCACTGTCTCCATCTCTGTCATAGTCGCCTAATTCTATTTCAATAACATCATTTATCCTTTTCTGCTCTTTAAGTCTAAACTTATATGTCTCATCTCCTATTTTCTTTTCACGTATAACCTTATTTACTTGATCCATATTCATACCAAGCAACATCGCTTCCATCTCTACTCGCAAAGCCCATAACGGATCACAACACTCCCAAATATTTTGAACCAAGCTACCGCTAAGATCATCATAATAAAGCTCATAGCGCAGATCACCCTCTATGGGAGCACTCTCGATATTCCATTCATCATTCCATCCATCAGAGACCATGCTTAAAGTATTTTCTCCTTGATAAGATCCTATGCCCTGAGATACAGGAATAATGCCAGAACTCTGACTACCAACAGGACCAGTAAACCCAACCACTGTTGATTGGAAGATAAATATACATATAAATGCTGTAGCAAAAATTGATTTTCTGTTTTCTATTATCATTATATTTTAAACAATTAAATTAACATCTATATTTTGTATACATAATTTATGCCATTATATATAATTTATACCATATTAAACACTTTTATCAAAATTTTTAAAAGCAACAATCAATATTAATCAGTGGTACTTAAAAACTAAACACTAGGGTCTGCTGGAAGCTTGAAGATGCTGCAGCTCTAACCGTCTAATCTGGTAGATCTTAAATAACTGATCTAACAAGTGGATGCTAGGCTCAATATTTCTTCTCACATTAAGTCTCCAAAATAGAGACATAATTTGATTATGGACTATATTAGACTTCGAGCTACTAGATAATTCTATTCCCAAATCTATATCTTTTACAGCCTGCGGACTAACGCCAAATCTTAACATTAACATCTTTTTTTGCTTATCACTAAAAGCAGACAATGATTCTTCTAGGTTCACAACTAAGTTATTTAACTCTGCAACATAGAGCTCGTAGATGCTACTTAGAGCTTCACTTCTATCTCTGTCTCTAATTAACATCTCAATAGGTAAAATACCTGAATCTGGATAATCAGATTTCTGCCTACCCTCTACTACCCACTCATAAGGCAAATGGACATAAATAAGATATGGCAAATAGGGCACAAACTCACCCTCTCTAAGCCTGTCATACCAATTCCCATATATGTCTCCCATAAGAGTCATCCCTATATGCAGCAAATCTCTATCTTCTTCTGTATCATAACCTGCATATTCTACAAAAACTTCCTCAACCAACCTTGTTCTTAAATCTGGTTTTTCACCAAAAAGATTCCACAAACTATTAAAACCTGCCTTTGAAACTTCTTCCTCAGTAAGAGTTATAGAGACTGTATTTTCAGATAAATCGTAGCGAATGTCAGTCTTTTCTCCTTTTGATATTTTTATTTCCCTAAAACTTGCATATAATTCTGTCAACCCGCAAGCATGTAAAGCAGCCAAGAATTTAGCTCTAAAAAGCTCTCTGGATTCAGTTTCTAAGCTAACATCTAAAGCAATATTTATATCTCTAAATGCATCCATGCTTAACAAGGTATTGATTTCTTGTTTTACTGTAGGAGCAACATCTATTAGTTCTTGAGATTCATACTGTGCTCGATAAAGCTCCTTTACTGCAACTAGAAGCATTATATTATCCCTGCTATTAAAAGTATCTTTGAAATGATATTTATATGGCGACCAGCCTTTACTTCTACTGAGAAACATACCTTCTTCAACTTCTAGAACTCCAAACTCAACCAAGCATTTTAATCTCTGGTTAGCTGTTCCTTGTGCCCACCCAAACAGAGACTGCACATCTTCTCTGGTAAATTCAGTTTGATCATAATTATCAAATAGAGCTATTGCAAATCCATGCATAGTGGATGGGGTCCTAACAACCTTTATTCTTCTTGTTGTATCTATATTTCTAAAATAAAAATTAGCATAACAATTAAATAAAAGAGGTAGAGCTAGGCAAATTAATAACCCTTCTTTAAAAAATCTATTTTTATCTATTTTCATTTTAAATATTAAAATATAGCTACCTAAAACACCATCTCTATGGTTGCAGCTGAAGAGGATCTAAATCTAAAATTGAACTTAAAGCCTCCACCAATGTCTGTGGCAAAGGAACAACACCTCTTTCGTATACTCCAGAAATTAAACGAGAAGCATGGCTACCGATATCAAATTCGCTATCTACTATTATTCTCCCAAGCTCTATCAGTGAATACCCTTTAACCAGGCGAGCTAATCTCAATCTTTCTCCAATAATAACTTGCTTACCCCACCTTTTAAACTCTAAAGGCGATATAAGTATTTTTAAATTTTCTGTTTCTAAAGCCATATCCTTTTCACTGCCAGTAAGTAATTCCCATGCATCCATATTAAGCATCTCAGCAAAGGTTGGAAGATTAATTCTGATATCAAACTCTCCTCTTTCTAAACTCATCAGGGTGTAGGAACTCCACCCCACTAAATCTGCTAAATCTTTAGACGATAACCCTAACTCTTCTCTCCTAGACTTAATTCTAGCTCCTATAAAACTTACCGGTCCAATATGCTCTATCTCTAATATTGCTACATCTGGAATTATTACTTCCTGCAATAGCTCGATGTTGATATTAATTTCAAAAGCTAAATCAGCTATATTGTCTTGAGGCACATTTTTTCTTCCTCTCTCCCAAGCACTAAGCTCTGAAGGACTAACACCTAACGTTTCTGCTAGCTCTTCCTGTGTTCTTCCCTGTGCAATCCTACTTAAAATAATCCTTTCTCCAATAATTCTGTTCTCTCCCCATAAAGCAATCTCTATAAGTGGAATCCTTGGAATAATATTTTCTACCTCTAAAGCCTCTTCTCTAAGCATGCCTTGAAGCAAATACCAAACATCTATATCAAGCGCCTGAGCAATAACAGGAGCATTGCGAGGAGAATAAATATTCTGATCACTTTCCAGTCCATAGACAGTATTTAATTGATTACTTGCCATCTGTGACAATCGCTCCGGAGTTAACCCTCTAAATTCCCTTACTAAAGTTATTCTTTCACCAAAAGTTAAAGAATTTCTTAACTGCAACAGAAGATCAGAATCATCCGCTGAGACTATAAAAATAGGAGTTTTAATCTCTTTAAAACTATCTGCTTCTTGGAATATACCTAATTGTCTAAAAAGCTTGGTAACTATAGCTTCTTTTTCTACCAAAGAAGCTACGTCCGATCCACTTAGTTCTTCTTTTAGCTGTCCCCAAAGCAAGTTAGCAGCCTTAAGCCAATCTCCTTCTTGATTATAAAATTCCCAAAAACTTCTATTAATACCTGAAACTCCACCATTAAAAGCTTGACATATTTTTCTTGGATTCTCCAATGAAGATACTGATTCTCCAAAAAATTTAGTTAGTACACTATAAGCTGTAAACTCAGAACTTTCAAATAAACCAATATAAGCCACAAATGTTGGATTAGCATATAAAGAACTGAAGTCTAGATCTAAGAAATCTGGCAATACCATTGATTCATCACTCAATCTTTCTTGTAATGCAATTGTATTTCTAATAAAGTTAGTGGCTAAATCTTTAAAAACAATAAATGCATCCTCTGTTTTCTTGTCAGCTTGAAATTCTAGAAGACTATTCATTATTTGGGCTTTATATCTATCAAATCTCTCTAAATAAAGAGCTATCTGCCTATCTTCATTAGCTAAAACTGTCAATATTTCTCTTTGGCTAGCAACCTCTTCCATTTTGGTTGAAATATAACCATAGCCATAAGTTAATACTTTTTCCATTGCCTCTACTTTCTTCTGATGAAGTAAAACTCCAGCCTTATATTTCTCTAAGCGATTATAATTACTAATATGATGAGTTAATTCTTCGTTAAAATCACCGCCTATCAATTCTATTTTTCCTTTTAAAAGATCTAAAATTTGTAAACAACTATAAGTGAAAGTCCCCTTATAACTAGAAGCATATCTTAGCATTTGACCGTTTTTGCTTGGGAAAAACACCATATAAGCCTGAGCTTGGCCTGTTACTTCATCGCTCATCCTTAAGGTAAGAAATATTTTAGATTCTTCCAAGTAAGGGTTAGATAAATTTTGCTCAAAATGAACTGCTTCTATTACAATTTGACGCCCTTCTTCTATGAACTTAATAGTTGGTATTGATGCTCCGTTTAATATCGCTTCGACATTAGCCAAAGCTACTTCTGGTGTAACATAAACTTCCATTATTCTTCTGCTAAAAGCAGTTTCAGGATAAAATAAAACTAACCCCATTATTGCAAAATAAAAGAATGTAATATTTTTTAACCTAAGATACTTCATAATATTGATTTAGCCCCCGCCTAATTTTCTTTTACTATTTATACCAGAAAACTGGAAACATTACAAATAAAATAGTGTTTTTATATTATCAAGAACGATTAAGGCTTGTATGTTCAAGCTCTTTAAACGCAACTGGCAAAAAATCAACAATATCTGATGCTAATAGAGATATTTCGGTCTTTTGCTCTCTAGTTAAATCACCTGCTCGCCCATGAACATAGACTCCTAAACAAGCAGCCTCATAATCAGAGAGACCCTGGGCTCTTAAAGAAGCTGCTATACCTGATAAAACATCACCACTTCCGGCTGTTGCCATACCAGGATTACCGCTATCGTTTACATAGCTATCGCCATTAGGACTGACAACGAGAGTATTATGACCTTTAAGAATAAGTGTAAGATTAAATTTTTTAGCGAAATCTTTAGCAATAGCATCTCTATTATTTTTAATCTTATCTATCTTTATATTCGAGATTCCTGAGAACTCACCAAGATGCGGTGTTAAGATGAGAGATCCGCTCTTTCTCTTTTTTAACAATCTAGTTCTTCCTGCAAAAGAGTTAATGCCATCTGCATCAAGTATAACAGGGATGCTAATCTCAGTTAAAAGCTTTTGCGTTAAACTCTTGGTCTGCTTATCTTTTGACAAACCAGGCCCTATTAATACTACATCAGATTTTTTTAACAGCAACCTAATCTGCTTTAATGCAGCAAGACTAACACTGCCACTCTTTGTCTCTTTCAAAGGAACTGTAATAACCTCGGTCAATCTCTCTTGAACTATACTACTTAAGCTTTGTGGTATCCCTAGGTAGGCAAGACCAGCTCCGGATCTTAGAGATGCTAGTGATGCTAATATTGCTGCACCGCTCATGCCCTTTGAACCTGCGAGAATTAAGACTTTACCGTAATCACCTTTATGGCTATCTTTTTCCCTAGGATATATCTTCTTGAAATAACTTAATATCTTATCCTGCATCAGTCTTCCTGCAACAATATAGCATTGGCAACTGCATAATTGTCTGTATGGGAGATACTGAGTACTATCGTTACTCCAAAATCAAGGCTAAAACTTAATCTCACACCCGGAGAACCATTCTCCTGATTATATATTGAGATATCTTTCCACTCGGGAATGATTCTAGGATCATAGGAGTTTAACGCCTTATAGATTGCTTCTTTTGCTGCAACTCTAGCTGCAAGAGATTGATAGTAACTCTTACCTTTACTCTCTAATTCACCAGTCTCTTCTAAGGTTAATATCTTCCTTAAAAACCTATCTTTAAATCTCAGATAGATCTCCTTTACCCTCTTAACTTCGACTATATCTATACCAGTGGCCAATATCTTCATTTTATAAGTTTAAGCATCTCTACTACCGCAGATTCAATTCCTGAAAAGATTGCTCTTGATATTATTGAATGTCCTATATTTAAGGACTCAATTCCTTCTATTTTAACGATCTCAGATACATTCTCATAGTTAAGACCGTGCCCAGCATTAACTTTAAGATTAAGATATTTTGCAATCTCAACCCCTGTCACTATTTTGTCTAGCTCCTCCCTATAAAAACCTTTCTTAAAAGCCTCAGCAAAAGAACCGGTATGGATCTCTATATAATCAGCACCGACTTTAGACGAAACCTCTATCTGCTCTCTATCCGGATCTATAAAAAGACTTACTCTTATATTGTTTTTCTTAAATTCCGGAATAATATCGGCAAGCCTATTCTGGTGAGCTAAGACATCAAGACCTCCCTCTGTTGTCAACTCCTCTCTCCTCTCAGGAACAAGAGTCACTTCATCAGGCTTAACATCTAAAGCCACCCTAACAATATCTTCTGCGATTGACATTTCCATGTTGAAAGTTGTCTTAACATTGATCTTTATCTCTCTTATGTCAGAGTCATTGATATGCCTTCGGTCTTCTCTTAGATGCGCTACTATAGAATCACAGCCGGACTTCTCGGCTATCAGAAGAGCTTTGATAGGATTTGGTTCGTCTCCTCCCCGCGCCTCTCTAACTGTTGCAACATGATCTATATTTAAACCTAACCTCATTGATTTTACCGTAATGACACAATAGGAATCTCTACAGTTACTGTTTTAGAACTTATTATGATAGCATTCTCTAAAGCCAGGAGCGGAACTGATAACACCTGGGTATGAGTAAATTTCCGCACATCTATCTCTTGAGTTGCAACCTCTGCAATATTCATAATATCATCTTTCTTGCCCATAATTATCACTCTCTCTGGAGTAAGACTTATATTCGATTTTAAAACTTTATATCCTTCAGGAGGCTCTCCTTTTATAGAGGCCTTAATCGGAACTACCTTTGAAATTACATCTTCTAGGAGCTCTTTCTCTCCAAATCCAATACCTTTAATTCCTATCTCTCCTTGGACATAGAGGTAGGTAGTTACAGCGAGCAGTAAGGCTATTAGCTTGTATCCAAAATTGCTTTTAATTGCCGCTATCAGCTTCATATGAAGATGCTATTCTCTCCTCTTCTTCTTTTGTTATTTTTTTACTGCATAGAGCCAGCAATTTACCTCCTAACTCTTCAGCGCTTAGATTCTGGTACAACTCTCCTCTCAATGCCAAAGATACGTCTCCGGTCTCCTCGGAGACAACCACGATAACCGCATCAGTCTCTTCACTTAAACCTATAGCAGACCTATGGCGAGTACCTACGCTTTTAAGCAGATTTTGATTTTGAGTCAAAGGAAAAAGACATGATGCCGTTTTTATTTTACTAGACTCAATAACAACTCCCCCGTCATGTAGAGGATTATAAGGAGTAAAGATAGCCACTAACAACTCTGAGCTTATAGCGCTGTCTAAAGAAACACCCGACTCTATAAAAGGATCTAAATTTACCTGGCGTTGTATTGCAATAAGTGCACCGATATTTCTTTTTGCTAAAGTATAAGATGCTTTTACTATTTCATCTATTGCCCTCTCTTCTCCTACGACAAGAGTAAATGGTGAATACTCCCCCAATCTTGCCAATCCACGCCTAAGTTCAGGCTGAAATATTACTATAAATGCCAATATAGAGATAGTGAAAAGCTTTGTTAAAAGCCAATGCATAACCTCTAAATTGAATACCTGTGAAACCAAAAAAAGCACTAATACTAACAATAATCCTTTAAGAACCTGCTTACCGCGCGTTGTCTCTATAAAACGGAGAGCCTTATAATAGATAACCCACAGTACAGCAATTTCAATTAAAAAAATCGATAGAGGCGCTATATATTTCATCTTCTAATCCTGTCTATTACTCTTACTAAATCTCTTGTTTCACTAACATCGTGGACTCTTAAAATGTCCGCTCCATTTATAATAGCACAGGCATAGCTACCTAGTGAACCATATAATCTCCCGTCGATAGATTTTTTTAAAATATCGCCTATGAAAGATTTTCTGGATAACCCTATCATAATAGGTCTGCCTAAAGATTTAAACTCTCTCAAACGTTTGACTATCTCTATGTTATCCTCCACTCTCTTGCCAAAACCTATACCGGGATCTATTATGATCTTATCCCTTCTGATACCTCTTGCAACAGCTAAAGAGATCTTTTTCTCAAAGTATTCATAGATATCAGATATTACATTTCTATACTCTGGAGCTCTCTGCATCGTCTTGGGAGTTCCTTTTATATGCATAAGAACAACCGGAGCTTCATACTCCGCTAAGACTTTAGCCATTTTAGGATCATGGCCGAAGGAGGAGATATCATTTACAATATCAACTCCAGACTCAAGAGCCTCTCTTGCAACTTCTGACTTGCGCGTATCAATCGATATAGGTACTTTGACCCTTTTGCGAACTTTTTTTATTACCGGAATAACCCTCTTAAGCTCCTCATCTACCCTAACATTGCTAGATCCAGGCCTTGAAGATTCACCGCCTATATCAATAATATCAGCTCCTTGATCTACTAACCTATATACCTGATCAATAGCGCTCTTGGAATCTAAGTACCTACCTCCATCGCTGAAAGAATCAGGAGTAATATTAACAATACCCATAATACGGGTTCTATTACCAAAAGACATCTTGCTATTACCTAAGTCCAGACTAGATACCTTGCTATTAAATCTACTTAAAGACTCTTTGATTTTATCTGAAACCTCAGATAGCCCCCAAGGCTGAAGTCTTAGCTTCTTTATCAACTCCTGGTACTGCTTCTCCGTGCCCATAATGATACAGTCTGTCTTCTTCCTGCTTCCATCGATAGAACCCTTGCTTACTGCAGCATCTCCGCCATTAGACAACATCTGCTGCTTTATCACATTTGCAGAGACCGAAGCAATGCTATCTATCTTAACGATGTAAAAACTCCCCTTAGGAAGCATGATCTTAGAACCGTAAGTATCTACATTAAGCCTGGCAAACTCACTCTTGAGTTCATTAAAACTTAAATCAAGAACTCTTATCTTGCTCATCTTTCTTTTTATCTTTGATACCCAGAAGTTTTCTTATACTATCCCCCTCCAAAGTCTCCTTATCAAGAAGAGTATTGGCTAAGAGATATAACTTTTCACGGTTCTTTTCAAGCAGCTGCTTTGAGATATGATAACATTGATCTATTATGGTCTTTATCTCTTTATCAATATCCTCGGCTGTCTTCTCGCTGTAATGCTTCTCTGTAACGAGATCTCTGCCTAAAAAGACAGGCCCTGAATGCTTATCCAGCGATACATTGCCCAGTTTCTCACTCATCCCAAATACGCAGACCATATTCCTTGCAAACTTCGTTGCATTCTCAAGGTCGTTTCTGGCACCTGTTGAGATCTCACCCAATGCAAGCTCTTCTGATACTCGTCCTGCTAAAAAGACAGTGATTTTATCCAGTATATCGCCTTTGGTGTTAAAGTTTTTATCTTCACTTAAAAGTTTTGTATATCCTCCTGCCATGCCCCTTGGAATAATAGAGACTTTATGTAGCGGCTCAACATTAGGAAGAAGCAGCGACACTAAGGCATGTCCGGCTTCATGGAAAGCAGTAAGCTTCTTCTCATGCTCATTTATCACCCTTGATTTTCTCTGCGGACCTGCCATAACTCTATCTATCGCCTCATCCATCTCATCCATCGTAATCTCGTCTTTGCCCCGCCTTGCAGCCAGAAGAGCCGACTCGTTACAGAGATTAGCAAGATCAGCGCCTGAAAACCCTGAAGTCTGACGGGCAATCTTATCTAAATTAATATTATCTGAAACTTTTTTATTTCTTACATGGACTTTTAAAATATCCTCTCTCCCTTTCACGTCAGGGCTATCAACAATAATAACCCTATCAAACCTACCCGGCCTAAGCAATGCTGAGTCTAGCACATCTGGCCTGTTAGTTGCCGCAATCACTATAACACTCTCATCGGTACCAAAACCATCCATCTCAGCTAAAAGAGCATTTAAAGTCTGTTCTCTCTCATCATGCCCCCCGCCTATACCTGAAAATCTCTGACGGCCAACAGCGTCTATCTCATCTATAAATATAATACAACCCTTGCCGGTACTACGAGCATGGCGCTTAGACTGCTCAAATAAGTCTCTAACTCTTGCAGCACCTACACCAACAAACATCTCAACAAAATCTGACCCCGATAAAGACGAAAAGAGAACTCCAGCCTCCCCGCTAACAGCTTTTGCAAGGAGTGTCTTACCTGTTCCAGGAGGCCCTGTCAAAAGAACGCCTCTTGGAATCTTCCCTCCCAAGCGCTGAAATTTCTTTGGATCTGTAAGAAAGTCTATTATCTCTTTTAACTCTTCTTTTGCTTCTGTAACTCCAGCAACATCATTAAAAGTAATCTTGTCCTGCCCATCTGTCCCAAGCCTGGTTTTTATCTTTCCAAACGAGAATATCCTACCTGCTCCCCCTCTTGAACCACGGTGCAGAAACCAAAGAAAAGCGATGAAGAGTAAGATTGGACCAACAGAGAAAAGAACCTGTAATAGCAATGTTTTAGGAGGTTCTACTCTAAAATCAGATATATTCTCCCGCATAAGAGCTATGAAATCCCTATCTTCATCAGGAATCATTACTCTAAATCCGGTCCCATCTTCTAATTCACCCCTTATTAAATTCTCAGTCTTAACAACTAATCTTATATCACCAGGGCTATCTCTTAAAATCTTGTAAAACTCTGAGTATTTAAGCTCGATCTGACTTAACCCCTGGTCTACATTACCCTGCCAGAACATATAAAATAAGACCATAAGCAGAAGCCAAACCAAAAGGCTCCTGGTGCGGAATTCCATCTTTTTATCTTTTTTCTTCTTCTCCATATCTATCTACCTCCCTACGGTTATCCAAGATTTTATTTTCTTAACCCTTATCCCTCCAGGTAAATCTACTACAGAATTATCCGGACGCTCATAGATTAACGACTCTATCTCTTTCCAGTGAGAATATTCAAGCCTCTTTAGATCCCCCTTAACTACTTCAACTGCTCTCCTCGTAAGCTCAGCCATTATGTAAGGATGGAATCTTTTTAATCTATCAGTTTTTATTTTAACATAAGAAGATTCTTTTTTCACACACCTTTTGAAAGCATCTTCAATTTCAACCTCTATAAAGCCATGCAACTGCGACATATTGGAGGCAGTCTTACAGAGAAGCTCTTTGATATTTGGATTAAATTCCTTCTCAATATAAGGTATCAGCTCATGCCTCACCTTATTGCGGTTAAATTTAATATCGAAGTTACTCTTATCTATGCATGGAGATATTTTATTTTTCTCTAAATATTTTTCTATCTCTTTTCTTGAAGAAGCAAGCAAAGGCCTTACTATCTCTACTCCATTCATGTCCATCTTAAAAGATATACCCTTAAAACCCTTCAACCCCGAACCTCTGATTAGCCTCTGCAGTAAGGTTTCAGCCTGATCATCACTATTATGAGCAACAGCTATCTTGTTAAAACTTTTTCTTTTGGCTGTCGATACTAAAAACTTATACCTCTCTCTTCTTGCAATATCTTCAAGAGACCTCTTCTCTTTTTTTGAAATAAGAGGTACGTCAGATTTTTTAGTATAAAAATCGATTTTAAAATTAGATGCTAAGCTCCCTACGTATTCCTGCTCTCTATCAGACTCTCTGCGTATTCCATGATGAAAATACCCTAGAGCCATATTAAATCCTAATTCAGATCTTAACTCATTTAGGATATAGGTCATAGCAACAGAATCAGGACCACCTGATACTGCTAATAAAATACTCTCTTTCTTTTTTATAAGAGAATACTCAAATATAGTACCTCTAATCTCATCTCTTAGTTTCATATAATAAAGATTGTTTTACTAAAATTCATGGAGAAATAAAGCTGATAAAGAACTCTCATTTTACACTATAAATACAGTTAAATTTATCAAACAATAAAACAAACTATTTACAATCTAGATTATTCTTTTTCCCTCAATACTTTCCAAACATAATGAAGGATAAAATCACGCTCGCAATCTTCAATCTCGGTAAATTTAACACCTACAATATAAGGATAGCTTTTATCCTCTCTTCTCTGCGACCAAACAACACTACCTTTAGTCTGAATACTCTTATTTATCTTCTTAATATAGATACCTACTTCTAATAAAGTCTCCTGCTGTATGCCCTCTCCGGCAGAAAAACATATCCCTCCTGCGCTAATATTTTGACATAGAGCATTAATCGAAGAATCGTCTCGACCTAATACTCTATAATTAACGCTGAGAAAATCATCTAATCTTGGATACTCACGACGTTCAACCATAGTATTCAATTTACACTTTACTAGAAAAGAATCAATAAAAAAATCTAAAGACTACTAATAGTAAACAGGCTCTCCTATTGAAATTAAACTACGGATATTTTATCTCGGGATGCTCGCTAAACCAGTAACTCTACTAGTATACGCCACGACTAACTCATAAAACGACTACTAATATGCTTCCCTGCTTAGCCTTCATCTCCTCCTTCTTTATTTTTATTTTCTTCTCTTTTCTTTTTTGACCAATATACCCTTCCAAGCCAAATAATTCCTATATGTAATATTGCTACACCAATATAAAAAACAACCAGTGCAGTCATGCTAATATTTTTATACATCCTATCCCTTCCATACTTTAATTATCTTGTCCTCTTAACTATCTATTGCCTCCTAAGCGAGAATTGGCGGTGAGTGGGCTCGAACCACTGACAATACGGGTATGAGCCTGTAAAAACCTTATTACTAGTGCTTTCTTACTTAGCCTTCATCTCCTCCTTTTGGGGTTAAGTGGTTAGTATTTATAGTATTATTATACTACGGAATTAAATAGGAAAGTATAAAAAGAAAAGCCCGCCAAGCTAATAGCAGGCTTTAATCAACAAGCTAACTACGAAACACTACCTATTGTTTTACTCAGGCATTATAGCGAATTTATCTTGGTATGTCTCTATCTGACCAGATTCAAAGAAATCAAAAGAGCTACCACCAGGATTCATATAACGCACAACAAGTGTACCAGTTAAAATACCAGCATGCTTTACAGCAACGTATTCATCAAATCGTATTTTAAGCGTACTCACGAAATCTCTATCGCCCCTTTCAACTGCTTCTTCAAGTGTAACTGACGTAACTTCTCCATTAGCCCAGTTCCACCCCGACCCCTCATAGAAAACAAGATGGCCTATAGCCTCTACAGTCAACTTGATGTCGTCACCAATTCTTAATTCATTTCTAAAAATCTTATTTCCCTCTTTGTCGCAGGTCTCTGTAATGGTCGATACCACCTCTCCACTACTAATCATCTCTTCTAATCCATAGGTGTTTAATAGGTCCATGATTGGGTTTAATGCTAGCTCCCCAAAAAGCCCTGAAGCTCCTCTAATTTGATGCTCTTTTCCTGCCATACGAACTATATTTTGCAAACTGTCTTCTAGTTCATCTCTGCCTTGAATCACTGCTTCTCTCATTGGAACATCTTTATTAGCTAAAACAGATGTTATGTTTTCAATAGGCGGTGATAATACTGCTGCAATCGCCAAATTTAATACACTCACTACTAACCCTACTACTACTAAAACTATTGCTAATTTCTTCATCTTTCTACCTCCTTGTTTTACCTTTTACTTTAATCTATTTCAATTCCCCCTCCCAAGAGAAAATTATTTTCAATATATCTATATCATATTTGTACCATCAAATCAATGTTTGTCAAATAAATTTTACAAAGTTTTTAAATTGTGGGGGTAAACTATTTTTATCTACTAATAATGTTCAAAATAAAACAAGAACCAAACAATACAAAGAATTAGAAACAAAAAGTGGAAATAGCGGTGAGTGGACTCGAACCACTGACAATACGGGTATGAGCC